>JBAXQP010000183.1 GCA_037131655.1 bacterium
TAATAGGGCTTTGGAGTAGTTTGCGCCATCACAATACTCGCCAGCCAACTCACTATCAGAAACGCTGTTAACCTCCGCCTCACCGCTTGACCTCCTGCGCTCAATCTGCCTGTTGTTTTCCATCTTGTCTGAGAGGTTAAAATCTGTGGTATTGCCTGATAATTCAAAATCCGGTAAGAATAGGCGGAATAAGCCCGGTAAGACTTAGGGACGAGATAGGGGCATCAGGTTCGGGTATATTATCAGAAGTGTTCGGGTAAGTGAGAAGACAGTGAAATTAAGCGCATTTAAAGAGTGTGATATTAGGGGACTGGTCGACAGCGAGGTCACCGAAGAACTCGCCTATAAAGTAGGGCGGGCAATTGCGAGCCTTGCCGGTTCTACACGCGCAGTTGTAGGCGGTGATGTACGTATAAGCACGCCTGCACTCAAACAAGCTGTGGTTCAGGGATTTATCGATTCTGGCTGCGATGTGATCGACCTTGGGACCATCTCTACACCGCTTTTCTACTTTGCGCGACAGCATTTAGACATCGACTGCGGAGTAATGGTTACCGCTTCTCATAATCCTGCCTCTTACAATGGCTTCAAAATCACGATCAATGCTCATCCGGTAACTCTCGAACAAATGAAGCGATTACTTAATTGCATCTGCTTGAATGACTTTCTAAGCGGTAAGGGAAACTATACTGAATTGAACCTGGATAAGGCCTATAAGGACTTCTTATTAAAGGCCTTTCCAGCAAGTGATGCTCATTGCAAAGTAGTGGTTGATGCCGGTAATGGCGCTTACTCGCTGATTGCGCCTGAAGTTTTCAAAGCAGCAGGCTATTCTGTTGTGCCTCTCTTTTGCGTGCCTGACGGCAGCTTCCCCAACCGCTCCCCCAATTCCGCCTCATCGGAGAATTTAACGGCGCTTTCGGATTTAGTCATAGCCACAGGGGCAGATATGGGGGTCGGTTTTGATGGTGATGGTGATCGCGTCTCGTTTGTCGATGAAACCGGCACGTTTGTCCCATCGGACGTAATGATTGCTCTCCTAGCTCAGGCGGTTTTGGAGAATAACCCTAATCGAGCCATTGTTTTCGACCAGAAGTGTTCTCAGATCGTGCCTGAAACAATTGAGAAGGCGAGCGGTATTCCGATAATAGAAAAATCCGGTCATACCTTTATTAAAACACGCATGATTTCCGAGCAAGCCATCTTTGGTGGAGAAGTAAGTGGTCATTACTTCTTTGAAAGCCTTCATGGCGGCGATGACGGCCTTTATTCTGCGTTATTTGTTGGCCGGTTATTGTCACAAGGAACGGCAACGCTTTCGCAACGAGCGGCAAGCATCCCCCGATACACAACACTTCCCGATATTAGAATTCCTTTTGACGGCAATTCTAAAGAGTTGTTAGATAATATCGAGGCGGGATTAGATGGTACTGCGACAATCCTCAAACTCGATGGTATTCGAGCGCTCTTTGAGGAGGGATGGGGGTTGGTAAGAGCTTCAGTGACTGAACCCGCGATCACTTTTCGCTTCGAAGCCTATCGTCCTGAGAACCTAGCGCTCATCATTGAGCGTTTCGCAAAGTCACTCCCCCCCAAGCTTCGCATGAAGTTAGAGGAAAAGATCGAGCATCTCAGCCTTATTGATGAAGAAGTGGACGAATAAAACAGTTTCATCTTCGTAATTATGCTTCGTAAGTTTCTACTCCGGGAGAGCGATGGAGGTGTACCATCCGCCATTTATTGTCTTGTTTTGCAAAAACACGGGTTTCATTGAAGGTTTGAAACCCGACTTTTCCGTCATCACTTTGAGTGACAAGCAAGGAATAGGCGATTATTGCGAATTCTCCGTAGAGTTGGATACGGGGGGTGAGAATATCAGTTCGAATATTTGTTCGGTTAGCAAGGGCACGCTGAGACATGAGGTTAATGTGAAAATCAATGGAATCGATGCGATAGGGTGCGATATCCGATTCGAATGATGAGACATCTTCATCTACGAGTTCGCGGTAAGCTCGCGTATCATTCCGATAAACCGCATCAATTAGCGCTTCAAGTGCGTCAAAAACAGCTTTTTCGTCAGGCGTCATTTTCAATACTCCTTTGCAAGTACCCGTGACCACATGGTCTTCAATCAGCGAACTTTTTGATAAGCCCTCATTCCCTAATTATAGGGGATTTGAGCAAAATCAGAAAGACCTCGTCCAGAGTTTATTATATTACTTAGAAGGAAGTAATAATTACTAGGAAATTCTGCCGAAAGGGAGCAATATCATCTTCTGATGACGTTGTGTATAATAGGATTAAGCTATTTTGGGAGGCTGATATTGTCACAGCGCCGTTCCGAGGTTGTTGAACAGCTTTATGCTCAGGCAATCACGTTGTTTGTGATTGGCCTTGTTGTGCTTGGGACAGGATATGTGCTGCTGAAATACTTTTGCGATTATGTAAGTGTATTGGCATGGTTGCTTCTTCTCGGGGGAACAGGAGGGCTTTTATTCGGCGCATTTCGGTGTGTGCAGTCTCTTCAAGTCGGTTCATATGAAGTAATTTGTCCTTATTGCTGGCGACCACAGGTTCTAACAGCTATCCCGCTAATGGATTTCCACTGTGATGATTGTCATCGCATTGTGCCGGTTGTCGATGGCAAAGCGCTGGAGGCGTCCCCCATCGATTGTTCCAACTGCGGAACGACCAACTTCTATACTGCCGCATCAACTTCGCTTATATGCGAGTCTTGTTCCGGCCCAATTGCTTTACCTAGCGCTATCCAAATTTCTCCGCCGAAAGTCTTGGACGATAACACTGAATACGAGGTAGTCTTACTAGAACTTGGAAAAGATCCGGATAAAGTAATTGATGCGCTCGTTCAGCTTCTCAGAATGACGTACGAGCATGTAGTTGGGATGTTGAAGACTTTTCCCGTATCCCTTTTTCAGGGTGTGAACAAACATCGATCGGAATTATTGATTCAGTATCTAACTGAGTTAGGCGCGCTGGTTGAAGCACGCCCGGTAAAGAGCAACAGAATATAAGGATCAAAGGAGCGACATTATGCCTAAAGAAGTAAAGTTATACTGTGCCGATTGGTGTGCTGATTGCACCCATCTCCGCCATTATTTCCGTCTCAATGAGGTGAAGTTCTGCGAAATTAACATCGATGAAACGCAGGGCGCTTTAGATGAGATGAAAGCGCTCAACGGTGGAACAGACAAGGTTCCCACGGTAGTAATCGGTGAAATCGTCCTCGTCGAGCCAAATTTCGAAGAACTAAACAAAGCCCTTGGCATCACCGCTAAGAATTAGTAGCGTTTTTTGGGGAAATGAAAATTTAATGCATCGGTATTAGAGAGAAGCTGGAGAAGCCTTCCCCACTCATTCTTCGATGGCTTTTCGGCAGAAGTCTTTGGCTCGTTGGGTTAGCTCGTCTAGCATGAAAGATCGGTAATTTGGGTCACGAAGATTATTATAGACAGCTTCTTCTAAAATTCTTGACGCCTTATCTTCCCCTAAAGCCTGAAGCATAAGCGATGCGGCTCGAAGGGATGCTTCGGGTTTAAGTTTGCGCGTTTCCCCAGAATAGAATAAGTCCGGCGCTGTGCCATGAACCGGCTCATAAGTGTTCGGATACTTGCCGGTCGGGTCAATATTGGCTGATGGAGCACAACTCAAGCCGCCTTGAAGAGGGGCAAAGAGATCGGAATAGATGTCCCCGACTGCACTGTCAGCCAGGATGACTGCCCCTTTGAAAACTTCCGGATGCAGCATGACTTCGGAGGCAAGGGTATCAGGCGCTCGAACTTGAATGATCTCTCGCACTTCATCAGGAAGCTCACTGATAGCCGAATCGATTGTCTTACCGGGATAGGCTTGGAGCAACCGTTTGAAGGCAAAAATCGCTTTAGGATGTTCTGGATTTCTCTGCCTGGCTCGCCTAGCTGCATAAACAAGAACCATCGTTAGGTCTTTCTTCGGGAAAACACTCTCTTGAATACCGACTTCATTCGGTTCGCCTTCGTTGTCTATCCGCCCTCGGTCAGTATAAGTTCCAAGTTTGTTGGCAATAATGACATCGAAATCAACATCCGGGTATTTAGCGTAGCGATGGAATGTCTCAATTCCCGGAGGTAGAACGATTGGTCGAAGTGTGGCGATTTGACTGAGACCCTCGCGTATACCGATGATCAACCCACGTTCAGGCTCACCGTGACGGTATCTCGTCGGATCGCCAATTGCAACCTGATAGAGTTGATCGCAGGTTTTTAAATCTTCGATATCCTGAGCTTCTAAAGTGACCTTATCATAAGTTGCGCCGTAATAGAAAACCTTCCACTCGACAGGCTTTTTCAGGATGCTCTTAGAAGGATTTTCCATGAAAACGCTGATAACATCCTGCACTCGTTCAAGAAGAATAGGAGCGCAGCAATCCCCTCGAATAGCACCGATAATGTATCGGTCGGGATTGGCGCTCCGATATAAATTGGGTTCATCTGAATCGACTCGCATTGAAATACCTCTTTCGGAAGCTTGAAAAAACTACTTGTAGGTCAATTCCTTGCCGCTTAGTCGTAGATAGGCTTCACGGTATTTATCAGCGGTCTTTTCAATAACTTCTTCCGGAAGATTGGGTGCAGGCGGTTGTTTATTCCAGTCAATCGACTCGAGGTAGTCTCGCACAAATTGCTTGTCAAAGCTGAGCTGAGGTTTCCCTGGCGAATAGGTTAATTCTGCCCAGAAACGTGACGAGTCGGGGGTTAGTACTTCATCGATTAAATAGATGTCATCCCCACGCAGGCCAAACTCAAACTTGGTGTCAGCGATGATAACGCCGCGCATCAGCGCATAGTCGGCTGCTTCTTGATAAACTGAAATGCTATAAGAAGCTAAAGTGTCTGCCACTTCGCCGATCATAGCCCGCGCTTCGGCAATGCCGACATTCTCATCATGACCAGAGGTCGCCTTAGTCGCAGGGGTGAATATGGGCGTGGGTAATTTGTCGGAGTTGTGAAGTCCGGACGGAAGAGAAATGCCGTGAATGACTACCGCTTCATTCTGTCCACAGGCTTGAACGTACTCTTTCCATAATGAACCGGCGAGATAACCTCGTACAACGCATTCAACAGGAAAAGGCTGCGTCTTAAGCACCAACATTGAACGGTCAGCCAATGTGTCTTTATAAGAGCCGGGGTTCGGAACACCTGATTCGGCCAAAGCGGTTTCGATAGCTGCCCATTCACAGCTAATCATATGATTCGGGCTGGCAGTAGCAAGCGTATCAAACCAGAAGCGGCTAATTTGAGTTAGAACCCGCCCTTTGTCCATAATGGGATTTGGCAAAACCACATCAAAAGCGGACAGCCGGTCGGTAGCAACCATGAGCATCCGGTCGCCAAGATCATACATATCACGAACTTTCCCGCGGATAGGAGCGGGCAAGCCTTCAATCTTTGTTTCAAGAACATCCATACAGAAATAATAACCTCTAGCAAGTCCGACTGTCAATGGGGAAAGGGATTAGTTTTTAGGGATGAGAGGCAAGATACCGGATTAAATTAAGAATTTGGACTGAATTAAAGGATGGTGATTTTGAGGGACTTCTACCAATTATCTCTCTCTAGCCATAGGGCTAGGTGGAGGTTACTTTGGCACAAACCGCCACGCAACGCCCCTTTT
>JBAXQP010000184.1 GCA_037131655.1 bacterium
GAGGCCGCCTGTTTGAGTACCCCGTAGGGGATTCGAACCCCTGATCCCCTGGCTGAGAACCAGGTATCCTAACCGCTAGACGAACGGGGCTTGTCGCGGAGATTAGTTTTACCCCGCGTTTATATGCCATGTCAAGTTAAGCAGATGAAAGAACCTTGCGTTCAGCATACTTGGTGTGCTAGAATTAAGCCCTGTTTTCATAGGAGGTTTTGAGAGTGGCGAATATTCGTTCAATGAAAAAAGATTTGCGGCGCAACGAAAAAAGAAGGTTGCGCAACCAGGCTACAAAGTCAGCGATAAAGACCTTTGTACGCCGTGTCCGTACTGCCATTAAAGGCGGAGATCCGGTAGTTACCGGGCAAGAAATGAAGATTGCTGTTAGTGTGATCGACAAGGCTTATGAGCGAGGAATTATTCACCGCAATACAGCTGCCCGTCGCAAGTCGCGATTGATGAAAGCGGCTAATAAGATGGTGCCGGTTGGTTCGAAGAGCTAATTCCGCATAGCGCCACTACAAGGCGCTCGAGCGTATCGTTCGCATTGAGCGATGGGGAAATCCCTTTCAAAGCCATATCGGTTTCAAGTAAAAGTCGGAGCGCTTTTCTCAACTGAACGAGAGTAAAGCGCCCCGCTTGCTTTTTTATACGACCTTCAAAATAAGGCTGACGCGCCAATAGTGAGAGCACATTCGGTTCGCGAGGCAACAATTCAGCCACTTCCGTCGGCACATTTTGAGTGCGAGACAATGGGTAACGAATATCCATCAGCGCCCGAGCTTGCCAAAGCAATCTGAACTGTCTTCCCATGAGCGGCAACACACTTCGTAAAGCCACTGTTTGAGGCGATTCCGTTCCTCCCAGCATCAATCGCAATTGACTAAGAGCATCCCCCAATCGTCCTTCGGCAATAGCATCCACCAAAGAAAAGATGCGAGCGATTCGAGAGGGAGTGACCACCTGGTCAAGGTCATATTCTGTGACTTCCGGCTGCGATCCGACAAAGAAAAGGGCTTTCTCAAGTTCAGCCGATGCAATGCCGTAATCACCATCCACAAGCGCCATTAGATGTTTGGAGGCATCGGGTGAGAGCTTCTTTCCTGCCGCTTCGGCCATTTGGAGAAGTTGTTTAGCGGCGCTATCCCCTTTTAACTCTGGGAAGCTGATGAGCGTGGCACATTCTTTCGCTGCTGTCTCCAATAAGGTCGTTACGGCTTTCAGCTTCTTTTGCAGATCGGTGTCGTCATTCTGTTCATCAACGCATATAAAAACAACGCAAGCCAAATCGGGGAGGATTGAAACAGGGGTATCCGTTACTTTTTTCTTTTTCGACCCGGTGACTTTTGTGGCATAGCCTAACGCATTGGCAAGACGTTGTGCTTCCTCTAAGGGTAGGCGTTGAGCCTCACGGATCATGATTAATCTTCTTGGAGCTTCAAATGGAATAGTTTGGGCAGAAGCGAGTATCGAAGAAGCGGTCGCTGACTTGCCCTCGAAGGTTTCTTCATCAAACCGCGCATCACCTAAGGCGAATGCACGAATCTTCTCTAGAATAGGCCCTCTAAGACGAATATCACCCCCAGAGAGAACAAAGCATTTGTCCTCGGGTAAGGGTTGAGTTTCAAGTTTTGAATAGAGGATTTCCATTATTTAAATATGTCAGTATAGGTTTGAGTATAAGCTGAATTCGCAATGAAGACCTTTACTAGATTCACAATATTCGGGTTGCGTTCGATAGCGGTCCGAATAGTATTTGCAGCTAACTCAGGGCCTGTGCGTTTTTGGAAGTAGTTGAACTCATCGGTGAAGTCAGGAACAAGCATGCTTTGGGCTTTCAACTGCTCAGCGACCTTAAAAATAGCGTTTAAGCTGAGGTTTAGAAGCTCAGGATTGGTCAGTTTGTTCTCATCAAAGATATTGGCGAGGATCATGTGCTTTGCCGGCCCCTGATCAAGAGCAATTGCTTGGGCTTCTCCCGTATTTAAAGGTGGCAGCTCATTAATACGGTCTTGAATATCCCATGTGCATGCATCTCGTATCATTTTGTTGAAAGGGTCGCCAATAAAGCGAGTCCGATCAACCAGTACGACAACCGCATCAGCCTTGACACTTCTAATTTTTGAGCCAGGGAGGGAGTAAATTTCAATTCGACAATTTCCCACACGACTCTTCTGAGTCGGGCGTGGATTTGGTTCCAACAAAGCGATTATTGCCTTCACATCCTTCCCCCTGCCTAATCGCATCATTATACCAGTAAAGGCAAAAGGCTGAATTCCGGACCCCTCGCCTTACTCAGGGCGGGGGCGGGGATGAGAAGGGGGGGGCGTGTTATTGCGAGGCGGGTTGTGCTGAAGCAACCTCCTCTAATACTTTCCAAACAGATTCCATGCCTTCGGGGTGTTTGAGATACTGGATTGTGTTTCGATCTGGTCACTAAAACCCATCACCTATCCCCCTCTTCAACAGGTAAAATCAATACTATCATGTACGTAAAACATACAAATCAGTGTCTTGAAATAACAGTTGGGGGGCATACTCAGCTTCGGGAGTTGCTTCATCATGAACATGACATGGGGGTTCAAATTGGCTTTGGGCTGTCATGGGCTAAAGTTGCCCCGGGGGAGGAATCGACCCTTCGGAAAGTGCTTTCCGGTGAAGTCTATTACATCTTGTCCGGCAAGGGACGTGTCTATGGAGCTGGCCTGGAGTATAGCGTGTCAGAAGGAAGCATAATCTACTTCTCGCCAGGTGAGAGCCAGAATTTAGTGAATACGGGGGATATGGATTTAACTTTTATTGTGATCCTCGATTCCGCTTACTCAACAGATGATGCCATCGTCGAGCCGATGGATTAGCCCATACCATGAAACTTCCTATTGTCCTGTCATACTTTCAGGTCGAAGCGATTCTGCGAACAAAAGCAGAAGGGAAGACATCAGCTCAAACTTCTACGGATCTTGGCATAACCAGCGAGGGAGTCGTGATATCGCCCGAGGGGGTTTTGTTTGCGAATGGGGAGAGTTTGGGCTGGGGGCAGATTAAAGAGATTGGCGAAGCGAATCGGAAATGTTTCACCGTCGAGAATAACTCTATCCACGAGATTCAGATATTCTCTGAGGACACAGATTGGGTTCGAAGTTTAGCGCCAACCAAAGGCGCTCCCACAATGCTGGTTTCGGGCATCCCTATGCACCGCATTAAAGAGACCGACCCTATTACGGACACCCTTACCAAGATAAAAGCCATCGAGCCAATAGTCGGCCGAGTACTCGATACTGCGACAGGGCTTGGATATACTGCCATTGAAGCTGCTAAAACGGCTGATGAAGTGGTTACGGTCGAACTCGATCCTGCGGATTTAGAGATAGCGCGTTTCAATCCTTGGTCGCAAGCGCTTTTCGATAACCCGAAAATAATTCAGATTGTCGGCGATTCATTCGAAGTCATAAAATCGATGGAGGACAGCTTCTTTACACGGATAATCCACGATCCGCCCACCTTTAGCCTTGCCGGTGAATTGTACTCACAGGAATTCTATTGTCAGCTTTTAAGAGTTTTGCGTAAAGGCGGGCGTCTTTTCCACTATATCGGCGATCCAGAAAGCCAATTAGGCAAGAGGACTACTCCGGGAGTAATCCGACGGCTTCAAGAAGCAGGCTTTGCCCGTGTTGTTCGACATCCCGAAGCATTTGGCGTAGTTGCCTTTAAGTAAGTACTCTAAGTTTTGAAAAAATTACCGAAAATGAAGTTAGTAGGTTAGCGAGAAAAGACAACCGATTGCCATAGGGGTCTATTGGAAGCCGTAATATGATTTAGCCTCATTATTAAGCTACTTTTACTTGACAAACCTACTAGGTAGTGTTATTATGGTATACGTGCGTGAAGCTCCACATTTTTTATTGGAGGTTTTATATGTTTATTCCTAAACGACATTCAAAAAGAGCATTTACTCTGATCGAACTCTTAGTGGTTATTGCTATTATTGTTATCCTTGCTGCGATACTCTTTCCTGTCTTCGCCGCCGCCCGAGAGAAGGCACGTCAGACTGCGTGTATTTCCAACTTGAAACAACTTGGCGCAGCGTTTATGGGATATATTAACGATTGGGACCGTTTCCCCTATGTGGGTAATAATGGAGAACCCAATCGGGGGTCGCAACGTTGGGGCTGGGTCTGTTCCGGTAACTTTGGTGAGTGCTGGACAAATGATGTTCAACCCAACCCGCTTAATCCTGTAAGTCCATGTGGTTTTTATCCGAATGAGATTGCCAACCCGAAAGCCGGCGCCCTTTGGCCCTTAATTAAGAATATGGGGGTCTACAAGTGTCCATCTTATGGTCGCGTAACAGTGAATGTTACCGGTGGCGGATGTGGCCAAGCTGTTGCCGGGTCTTATGTTTATCGGGGATATACCTTTAATGGCGCTAAAAGGTTCGATGGCAGCAAGGTTTGGAGTTCTTATGGGATGAATGATGGCCTGATGGCTACCCCCCCTGGGCAACCTCCTTACATGCCTTATAAGTACGCTAATATCACATACCCTGCTGATACCTTTGTGCTTTATGATGAGAATCCTGAAACCATTAATGATGCCCAGGTAATGCCAAATCTACAGGATGAACCTGGCACATTGCACTCAAAAATTACGGTCCAACTTATGGCAGATGGGCATGTGATGAACTTGGACTACGGTTTAGTAGGCTCCCAGGGATTCAATAACTGTGGTCCGTATTTCTGCTACTGGTTAGGTAATAGAAAATATATAAAAGCAAGAGATACCCGATTTCCTTGCTTTTGTCAGTAGTCTTGAAATCTAATTGAAGAAGCCAAGTTTTAAACTTGATCGAATACTGGATAAAACCTTTAGTTGAAAAATAACAATACAGTTCGCTCCTTTATAGGGGCGAACTGTATTGTTATTGGAGAGTTATTACCTAATGAACCCCTGAGAGTTTTAAGCCTTCGTAGACTAATGCAGCGACTGTTCCGGAGGCGGGGATTGTTAAAACCCAGGCGATGACCATGCTTCTTGCTAATCCCCAACGAACGGCTGAGAGGCGTTTGGATGAGCCAACCCCGAAGATACTTCCTGAGATGACATGAGTAGTGCTGACCGGCATGCCGAGGTGGCTGGCTGTTATTATGACCGCTGCCGCGCTTGTTTCAGCGGCAAAACCATGCACTGGCTCTAAGCGGATGATGCGGTGTCCCATGGTCTTGATGATGCGATAACCGCCAGCCGAGGTGCCTAGGGCCATCGCTGTCGCACAAGCCAGCATGACCCATTTGGGAACCTCTGCCGTAGGGAGAAGGTGTGCGCTAAGAAGAGCCATCGTAATAATGCCCATGCTTTTCTGGGCATCATTTTGGCCATGTGAAAAGGCCATTGCGGCTGCTGATACCAATTGAAGCCTACGAAATGAAGCGCTTATCCGCCCAGGCTGCGTGTTCTTGAAAACAAAGAAAATTATTCCCATTATGAGGAAACCCACAGCGAAACCTGCGATAGGAGAGGCAATAAGGGGGATGAGAACTTTATTACGTAAACCTTCCCACTGGATGACCTTTAGCCCTCCGTGAACAAATGCCGCTCCGATTAA
>JBAXQP010000185.1 GCA_037131655.1 bacterium
TGACCCATCAGGACCGTCAAGTGGCAGCTATCGGGTTTTGCGCGGTGGTAGCTGGGACTACTACACCGTCTACTACTCCCGGGCGGCTTGCCGGGACTACTGCCGGGACTACGGCTTCGGCCCGGACGACGACTGGGTCGACTTCGGGTTTCGGCTTGCTCGCTAGTCTGTAACGCTTTACTCTTTTACCCTTTAGAAGTCTGGGGGCTTGCCTCCAGACCCCTTTTTACACGCGGACTACCCATCGATACTCCTCGTGTCCTACTCAGGGAAGCGGACTATCCTTCGATATGCGTCGCTCCTTGCGTTTTATAAAGACTCCCTGCAGGCAGAGGCGATGACTCCCCGTAGTCACTGCCAACCACTCCCAGGAGTCGATGACAACGACTGCTGGAGTCTTTGTCATCGACTCCTGCAGTCGCAGATAGAGACTCCTGGAGTCTTTGTGATGCCCCAAAGCGGGATATGGAATTGAACTCGTTGGCCAAGTAAAATGGCCCCGCGCAAGCGGGGTCATACGGTATCATGCCAATTATTGCAATTAACTTTGGTTTTTGGGGTTTTGGTTGTTGATGAACGTTGAAGATGAGCCGAAAAGTCTAAATAGGCTGGAAGTGATGCGGGCGCTGCGTATATCGAACTATGAGATGGCCTTCTGGTCAGCCTTTTCGGTCTTTCTTGGCGGCGCTTTCGTGACAGGGTTTGCGCTTTGGATTGGCGCGAACTACTTCTGGATTGGTTTACTTGCAGCGTTACCTTCAATTACGTTTATCTTCCAAATCCCTGGGGCGGCATGGGCGGATCGTTTTAGATCGCGCAGATATTTCACCGTCAGGTCAGCTTTCGTCGAACGTATAAGTTTTATTCCAATAATATTTCTTGCTCTCTTTGCGACGCATCAACCAAAAGCGGTTGAATTCTCCGTTTCTGTGCTGTTGCTTATTCTTTTCTTTACTATATCTTCTACAGCGGGGTCTATCGGGACTTCAGCATGGATGGCTTGGATAACCGATCTTGTGCCTGCTGATATGCGTGGACGTTATTTCGGTAAACGCAACTCAATTATGATCGCTGTAAGCATCGCCCTTTCGCTTCCGGCAGCTTGGTTTATGGACTATTCGGTTAAAAACCATTGGATGACGCAGCGGACGGCATTCGCATCCTATTTTGCACTGGGTGTCCTGTTTACTTTAGTTTCGCTTTACATGATGTGGTTAAGGCCAGAACAGCCGCGCTCTATGCCTGAAGAAACTCCCGATTGGAAGCAGTCCTTTAGCAAACTGGGCAATCCATTTGCTGATGAACAGTTCAGGCGCATTATTCTTTACATCTGTTCTGTTCGGGGTTCTGTGGGGATGGTTGGGCCATTCTTTACTGTTTATATGCTCCAGAACCTCAATTTAGGCTATTTTGAAATTAATCTGTTCGGAACCTTTGCAGGGATTGCAGGCATATTGACACTTCCAACATGGGGCTTTCTAGGCGATAAGTATGGAAACAAGCCGACGCTCGTCATTTCAAGTTTATTGGTAGTCATCCCCCCTCTTTTGTGGATGCTGGTTGTTCCGGATCGTTCCTACCTATTCATCATGATTACGCTCACTTTGATGAATATAATTGCCTCACCGGCTTGGAATGGAATCGAGCTTAACCATTTCAATTTGGTCATGGCAAAGAGTAAAGAAGAAGAGCGGACGATGTATTTTGCCGCCTATTACTCCGCGTTGGGTGTTACTGCTTTTGCGGCTCCCCTTATCGGCGGCATTTTAATGACCTTGATGACAAGCATTCATATAGAAGTTGTCCATCGTTTTCAGGCAATGTTTTTCTTAAGCGCTCTTGGGCGGTTCTTCTCGGTTTTTTGGATACGTCGTCTTCATGAACCGCACGCCAGTTCAGCTTCCTATGTCATATCCCAACTAAAAGGGACAAAACCAGCGGGTTTATTGGCGCTAAGGCGTTTGAGTAAAGGACGATCGGAGCAGGTTCGTACAGACGCAGTGAAAGTATTAGGGGAAACCAAAACATTAATGGCTGTCGGTGAGCTAATTGCTGCTCTTGATGATCCGAGTATTGAAGTTAGACGGCAAGCGGCTCAATCATTAGGCCAAATCGGCGATCCAAAGGCAGTACCAGCGCTCATTCAAAAGCTGAGAGACGACAGCGCTCACATAAACACGGAAGCAGCAGAGGCGTTGGGTCAAATTGGACATTCTGATGCAACTTCGGCACTCCTTGAACAGCTTCAGCATCCCGATCCGGCAGTTCGACTTGCCGTAACGGATGCGCTTAGCAAAGTCAGCTCGCATCATCAGGTTGAACCGTCAATAGATAGTGCCCAACTTACTCAAAGTGTTGAGGAAATTCAGGATCTTCCAGTAGATGAGATAATTCAGCTTCTACTGGCGCCTGAAGTGTTCGTTCGAGCTAATGCGGCCGAGGCTCTTCGATGTCTGAATTCTCATGAAGCAGTCCAAGCTCTTCGTCAAAGCTTAGCTAAGGAAGAAGATGTTCAAGCTCTTAGTGCGATGGCTTATGCGCTCGGATGGCTCGGTGATCCAGATGATGCAAAGTTGCTATTGAACTTGTTGATACAATCCGATGCTTCCTTAGTCCGCAAGCGAATTGCGCTTGGTATAGCTCATCTATGGGGTGTAGAGAAAGAGCTTTACAGCTACTTCTCTTATGATGGGATGCATCGAGATAATGCGGTGATGAAAGCCCTCCAGCCCCTCTCAAAACGCCATCCTCATCTTCCCATCGCTCTTGAAGCCTATGCCGGTGGGAGATATAATGAATTTATTCATGAAATCTCCAGCTGTTTCTTAGACTACGCTCCCCTTCAGCTTCTTGCTAAATACGGCCACACTGAATCCGCCGATCATGAACTATCTCTCCTAGCCGTTGTTATACTCGAGAGTAAAGGCTAAAGGGTTTGCATTTACCTTTAATTCGTCTCATTATCAACGGGTAAAATTGGGATATGAAATGGCGATTGCTTATATTAGGGTTGATTCTATTAACTGGCTGCGCTGGGCGTAAAACAGCTCGAATCCTACCCCCACCTCCTCCGCCTGAACCTTGGAGGATTGTCACAAACAACCCTGTAGGTATGCCGGTTTATCTAGCTAATGGGTTTCTTGGAGTGCGGCTATCGCCGGCTTCGTTAGGTTGCGATGCCGAAAGCAAACCTCTTACAAGCCTAATCGCAACTGCCTACATCGATGGCGGGATCATCAACACTCCCAATTGGGAATATCTTGAAGTTGAAGTAAATGGCGAGCGGCTTTATCCTTCCGAGCCTATAGAGTTCCAACAATCACTCGATATGCGCAAGGGGATCTTGCGCTCGAAGTGGAAACAGGAAACCCGTCGAGGTGAGGTCGAGGTTACTGTTGAAACCTGGCTCTCACGAAAAGACCCCCATTTGGCCGCCACTCGAATGACAGTTCAAACATTATATTTTGATGCTTCAATCACAGTACGAAGCGGTATCGATCCATCGGCTTCTCCCTTCTTTGAAGTGACTGATTCGTCTTCCGCAAACGGTCGTTCGAACCTTACCGCTAGACCTTCTCGTGATAAGTCACCAAAAGGTCTTCCCATTAGCTTTGAAACTAGGACAGTGGTTGAAAAAGGCAAGGGGAATTGGCAGTCTTCTAAAGATGGGATTAGCCGATGGGATGGCAGGCTTGAATCCGGACAAACTTTCGTTATTACAAAACTAGCTCGTGTGGCTGAGGCTAAAACGCTTTCTATTTGGGACAACTACGAGACCTCTTTAAGCGACCATATCGCTGCCTGGGAGAAGTTGTGGCAAAGCGATATTGAGATCGTGGGTGATGATTTTTGGCAGCAAAGAGTTCGGTCGTGGTTATTCTATTTATATAGCAGCGCATCTTCGGACGGTCGAAGTATTCCACCGATGGGGCTTTCAAACACGCATTATAATGGTCATATTTTTTGGGATGCGGATGTATGGATGTTGCCGGTACTACTTCCTATGCAGCCGGAGTTTGCTAAATCCCTTGTTGACTATCGCCTGCGATCACTTGGCGAGGCGATGAAGTATGCGAAGCAGACAGGATATGCCGGCGCTCGATTCCCTTGGGAGGGCGGGCCTAAAGGTGAGGAAACAGCAGGGGGAGATTTTCGTGAGGAGGCTCATATCACCGGCGATGTGGCTTGGGGACTTTATCAGTCTCTCAAGTGGACCGGAATGAAGCCGACAATGCAAGAGTTATCTTTATTAAGAGAAACTGCCAACTTCTGGGTCAGCCGCTCTAAATTTGATCCTGAAAAAGGGAAATATGTTATCCTCCAGGTGTTGAGCGCAGATGAGCTTGAATTGGAAGACAATGACCTTTACGCCAACGCGATTGCTAAATGGAACTTACTGACCGCAGCAAAATTGTGCCCGCAACCGAATCCTAAATGGAAACAGGTGGCGAATCGCCTTTATTTGCCCTTTGATAAACAGAAAAACCTTTATGCTACCTATGATAATGATCAGATGGATCATTACAAACAAGCGGTGGCGTTGCTCGTTATCTATCCGCTCGGAATGCCGATGTCCCGGGACATGAAGCATCGAATGCTTGATTTCTACGCTCCAAAAACAACAACTTCCGGACCAGCGATGTCGGAAGCGGTCTATTCAATAATCGCGAGTAATTTGGGTTTGCGAAACGAAGCCTGGCAGTATTTCGAAAAAAGCTATCAAGATTACTTAAAGGAACCGATGATGGCTTTTTCGGAAACAAGACGAAGCAGTTATGATCGCAACTACTTTTGTACTGGGGCAGGGGGTTGTTTGCAAGCTGTTCTTTATGGATTTGCAGGGATTCGGGTGAATTTTGATGAAGATTCTTGGACCCCGTCAAATTACCAGGGAGTAAGGCCGAAAAATAAGGTAAAGATAATTAATAGACGTCTTAGCCTAGAAGTTGCGCCAAACTTGCCGGATCGTTGGAGCAAATTAAAAATAAAAGGATTTCATTTGGGCGAGGACGTGTATAATATCATTATTACCCCGGAGAAGGTTGCGATACAACCGATAAGAGCGGCCAATCCGGATAAAAACAGGAGGCAATAGAGCGCCATGCCAACGGTTATATTTACGGTCGATTGTGAATCAGCGCACGAAAATCGTCACTGTTACACAAGAGACCTCGCGAAGGTTGCTGAAGAATTCAACGTTCCGATTACATGGATGATTTACGTTTCCGGCAAAGACCCGATGAGCAATGTGCTTCTGTATCACCAGGAATACCTCCACCGCATCCCCTCATGGCATGAACAAGGTCTTCACCTGCACTTCGAAGATGACAATGGCTTTGTTGAGGATCCCACTGAGCGAGCAGAAATGATTCGTATGGGCAAAGATGTTTTGAAGTCATGCCACGTCAAGCCCACTGCCTTTCGAGCAGGATCTTTTGCACTTCTCCCCTCAGACATAAAGGTACTTGAAGATGTCGGCTTTATCGTCGATTCAAGCGCCGTGCCTCAAGCAAACTACAAGATGTTTGTAGATTGGACTGGAGCTCCGACTCAGCCCTACCGCCTTTCAAATGACAGCGTCATTACAC
>JBAXQP010000186.1 GCA_037131655.1 bacterium
GTCTTGAACGGGGCAAGGGTTGCCTATTGTTCCGCTTCCATCATCGGCAATTATGCGCATCGGTTCCCAGGTAATACCATTATCAAAACTTCGTTTTAAAGCTATCCCAATATGACCAGTGTCATCCAAACCTGCTCTCGCCTCACAAAACGCCAAAAGAACATGGTTATTAGTGAGTAGGAGTGACGGGATACGATATACGGGGTACCCATCTAAGCCCCCGATAAATAAGTCAGACTGATTAATAAACGGTTTGTCCATCTTATCCTTTTGTAAATATGGCTCGCTCGAAATGTCGAGCGAGCCATATTTATTTTTTTACTTATTCACATTCCGGCAATGGCGGAATGCTGTGACCTAGCTTTGCGCTTTGCTCTGCCGCATCGAAGATGCCGATAACACGCCTTGATTGCTCGGGCTTGACGATAAGTTCTTCGCCTAAGAGCATATGGTCGGCGATATTGCGATAGTAATGCCACCAATCGTAACCGGTTTCCCATGTGGGGATTGTGTATTCCATCTTAATATCGGAAGTGTATGAAACCACTTTATAGCCTTCATCATGACCGTTCTCAAACGATCCCTTCGTGCCCATAATCCGCCAATCCGGGCCACCGGTTGCCCACATGTTGGACATGATTAAGTCAACGACAGTGCCATCCTCAAACTTCACGTAGCACTGGGCATGATCCTCGTTGGTAAACATATCCCATACTCGTTTCTGGAAATTGCCCATGACGTGGGTGATTTTCGAGGGGATGAGCTGCAATATCTGGTCCAGGCGATGCGCCCCTATGTCGTATAATATCCCGCCGCTGATTTCCTTATTGCTACGCCATACGTCACCGGGCTTTCCGTAGCCGCCAATTCGGCACTCGATATGGAAGATATCACCTATCAACCAACGGCTCAGAATGTTCTTTATGCAGATGAAATCATTGTCCCAACGTCTGTTCTGGAACACGCTCAGCATAAGATCTTTTTCGCGAGCCTTATTTATCATTGCGGTTGCTTCGGCTGCTGTGATGCACATCGGCTTTTCGACAATCACACTCTTGCCCGCATCAAGACATTTGAGAGCAAGAGGAGCATGCACATTGTGAGGAGTGACCACGGTTACTAAATCGAGGTCATTCATTTTGAGCATTTCATCTGCATCGGTGAAATAGCCTTTTAAGCCAGGGAATTCCTTCTCCGCCACAACAGCCATCTTCGGGTCCTTATCGCATATAGCGACAAGCTCAAGACCTTCGGTCATGGTGACCCATTCTGCATGATCTTTTCCCATACGATAGGAAGGACCGTAACCTAACACACCGCAGCGGATGGTTTTATTGGTCTTTTCTTCGCCTGTAGTCCAAGCAATGCCTCTGACAAGAAGTTTTTGGAATTCAAAGTTCTTCCAGGGGGTTGAGTTATGCCCTAGCGCAAGATAGAAAACTCGGCCTTCGCCGTATTCTTTGGTATAGGCTAAGGGAAACTTTTCGCCTTTGAAGCTGGTTTCCAACAACAAGTGAACCTTACTCGGGTCATGGCTGTCGAGGATATACATCTCGTCAGGAATAGTGAAATCTTTGATTCGGGTGGTGATATAGTGGCCATTATCCACTACCTTTACATTCATATCTCCGAACTCAGGGTGTGTTCTGAATTCTCCGCCAATCATGTCCACATAGGCTCGGCTGCCTCTGAAGCTATCGGCTGCGCAATGCACGCCAACGAAACCACCGCCGCCTTTGATAAACCCAAGAAGCGCATCTTCTCTGGGGCCTGTTAATTCTTCAGCAAATCCAGTTGTAGCAACCACAACCGTCGCATAATCGCCAGATTTGAGTTTTAAGAAAGCATCTAAGTCAGTTGTGGACTCTACACAAAACCTTCCATCGCCATCCATCAACTTCTTTAACGTCTCAGCCTCACGATACCCGGGATGATAATCCGGCCCACCATATACAAATAAAATTTTCTTCATTATTCAATTCCTCCATTAACTCAACAATACCTACAACACAATCCTATCCGCAAGGTTTATTTTGGTTTTAGGATAAAGAAGGAGATGAGGTATTGTCCACGACGCGCTGTCAGGCACATCGCCCCTGATATTGTCGAAGGGGCTTCATAAAAATCTCCCTACGAAGAGAAAGGTTCAAGCAAATGTAGGTTGCCCCTCTCTGTGATTCGGAGAGGGGCCTGCGAAGCAGAGAATGAGGTCTTTATCTTGCTGTGAACTGCTCTATTCGACTGAAGGAGTGGGAGACGTATTGAGAGCCTCTTTGATCGGATAAGGCGATTACAACCCAATAATAGATTTGTCCACTTATCAGTGCTGGACCGTCGTACGTCCAACTATTGACGTTATTGAGAGTTACCTCGCGGATGGGGGTAACGTCCCAATCGGGATAGATTTGGTAGACAATCACACTATAAGCCTCTGCGCCGATAACAGAGGTCCAAGAGAACCGTAGATTGGATGTATCTACTAAAGTGCTACCAAATGCTTCTAATGGAGTTGCGCTGATGATTGAGCTTCTTTGAGAGGATGATCCGCTCAGATCAGGATAATCAGTATTTAGAGCCGTTAGTTGGTAATAATAGGTTTGATTGGGGCCGATAAATTGATCTTGATCGGCATAGAAATTGGCCAATGGGTCGCGAAGATAGTCGATGGCGTCAATCACTCCTATTGATGTGCCACGGAAGATACCGTATCCCAAGAGCGCTGAATCGTTGGAGAAAGCCCAAGACAAGTCGATCTCATAGAGTGTATCGGCGGTGAATAGACGAGTTAATTTTGTCTTGCTAGTTTTGACTAAACGCGGGTCAATGTGAGTTTTAATTGCTTCATATGCTTTTGTTAGCTCAGCGCTACGTGGACTTCGAGTAGGGGTGCTGGGGACAGTCCATGTTGAAATACTGATACCGGTTGGCGCAGAAAGTCCGGGGTTTTGCGAATAGCTGAGATTAAATGAAAGTCTCGTAACACGCCCTGCGATGACTTGTTTGTTGTTAACGACATCATTCTCATTGGTTTGAGCGGAAGCGGTTACAATATAGTTTAAGCCGGAGATCAAACCATCAAGACGATAATACCCATCTATGTTTGTAGCCGTAACTGATGCGCTGAGTTGGCGATCTGATGCGGCAAATACACGAGCCCTTACGACGGGTAGCCCATCCGGGCCATACACATAACCATCGAATGAACCAAGTTGCAACTCCGGAGCCATAGTAATATTGACATTCTTCGATTGGCTGCTAAACGAGTCAATAATCACAGTCGCTACGTTCTGTCCCCGCCATCGGACACCATCGATGACTATCTCAGCTCGTATCGTTTGATCCCCTACAGAAATACCCTCCAGACGGTACATGCCCTGCAATGTCGATTGGGTCGAACTGTTATTATCTGCACTTACGATCGCGTCGACAATCGGTTTACCGTCGGAGTCTGCAATGTTGCCTGTCACAACGCCACTAGAGGAAGATCCTCCACCGACTCCGCCGCCACAACCTACAATCAAAATGGGGAGTAAAGCTAACCAAAGTATTCGACGTAACATAATTTGTACCTACCTTTCAAAATATCGTTCACATTGTATATGACGAAGGGGGAGGAATTTCGTTATAGAGAGGGAAGCGCTTGGCGAATGAGAGCTATATTCCTGGTAGCTAAACTGATTTGGGTATCTCTTTTTGCGGCAAGTTGATTTTTTAAAGTTGACGCCCCTGAGTTGATGGCAAGCCAGCGAGAGAGAAGTTGTTCTGAAGTTAGTTCGCGCATCGTTAAAGGGGTAGGTAGGTCAAGAAGTGAAGCTAATGCATGGACTTTAGGGTCATAGATAACCGCTAGTGACGGCACACATGCCTTGGCGGCAAAGAGCAACGCATGAAGCCGCATGGCAACCAGAGAATCCATAAGGCTGATAAGACCGGCAGCCTCCTCAGGCGTTTGAATGTTCTCTACTATCGGTACGTTAGGACAATAGGTGTGAATGAGTTTCCAAAAGGGAATATCCACTTCGCGATCCATAGCTATTCCTATGGGTTGGAATCCTTCTTTATTAAGCGAAAACGCCAAGTCAGCGAAAGCTTTTGCCAACTCATCATTGGGATGGGTATGCCATGGCCGTGGGGCAAGGCCTACTAATGCCCCTTTGGGATTGACGCCAACTTCTTTTAGAAGCCTTCGAGCGCCTTCGAAATCCGGTTCAAGAAGCCAAGCGGTATCGGCAGTTAGCTCAATAGGCGTTTTGATTTTAAGTGATTTAAGGAAGTGAAAAGAATCGGCATCCCTAACGGCAATCACATCTGTCTTATTGAGAACAAGCTTGGTAAATAGACGAGATGAACTGCGTTGAAGGGGGCCGATGCCTTGACCGACCATTACCACCCTGCCTGTAAGTTTTTTGGCTAGACGAATAAGATAGAGATAATAGAAAAGCGAGCGACGACTGGTGACATCTTGCAATAGACTTCCCCCCCCCATCACAAGTGCATCAGCATTTCGCAGAACAGCTTTAACTTCAGACAGTTTCATTCGGGAGACGGCTTTTATCCCATATTGCTTAGTTGTTGCTGGAGGGTCGCCGCTGAGGATAATTGGCTCAACATTTAAATCTTTCAATCCTGTCAATAGTCCCGAAAGAACAGCCTCATCACCTAGGTTGCCGCATCCGAAATAGCCTCCCAGGACTAAGCGGGTATTGTTGGCGCTTTGCATTTTCTATCCCCTATTGTCAAAATTAACCAGAGCGCACATATACCAATTATCGCCCCGAAGACCGTCCCAATTGCGATGCGCACAACAGAGATACTCAGAGGAGTATGAATATGGCAGAGAGTATTGACCACTGATACTTGCCCAATAGCGCCGGCCATCATTAGGAGAGGAAGATAACGTCTTCGTTTTTGTATTGCGACACCAATTGCTATGATCAGAAGCGGATGGCCAAGCATGAATTCTTTGGTGCGCGGCCTGACCGGCAGTACGCGATCCATTAAGCTGCGTACTCGCATTTCAGTTCCTGATACACTTGTCGGCGCCTCATTGCCTGTGCGTACCACCATCAGCCCGATAGCGACAAGAACAACGAGTGTAAGAACACTTTGCCACCATTTGATTGGAGCATCTACTGAACTTACGATAGAAGTCCAGGCATCTTTGAGCGTAACGCGTTGATCTAACCCCGCTAAAAACGCGATGCCGATAATAACCAGCGGTAGTGAATGAGCTAGCTTAATGCCCATAAATTGGTCGGCTTTGATGATGAATTGCTGCTGCGCCAAAAGACCAACCATAAAGAGCGCACCAACTAAACTAAAGAGGGTAATGCCGATAAAGCGCATGATTGATTGGAGAATAACTCCTGTACGGGAACCACTTCCGGTTTTTGGCGCACATGAAATCACAGCCCAGGTTGGGAATATTAATGTGGCCAGTAAGGCGACTACTTTTTGGCCAAAGTGTGTATAGGCTAATGATGAGATGAGAAGCATTAGAATGAAAAGAACCGTTCTACATCGTTTGTTGACTTGGAAGAG
>JBAXQP010000187.1 GCA_037131655.1 bacterium
AAAATGCCCGAGATGTTTTTATTTTAATAATATTTTAAGAGTTCCCCAATTAAAGAATAAATCAAGTTCCTTTGGAAGTGCTGTACACAAGGCATTGCAAAATTTTGCGGAAAATAAGATAATGCTAAAGCCGACATCAAGAAATGGGGAAGATATAACATGAAAGTGCTCTGGTTTTGTAATGGCGCACTTAGCGATGTGTCTGTCAATGGGACGGGCACTTGGCTGGGAGCAACGGCAAATGGGCTGCTGGAATCCGATGGTCTCGAACTTGGTGTTATTGCACTTAGTTCGGTGAAGTCATTCACTCGACATGACTATCGCCATGTGAAGCAGTGGTATGTGCCAGCGGGGGCTCGGTTAGGGCGCGATGGACTGCCGTCAGCTACGCTGGTGCAGTCTATCGTCGCAGCCGCTAATGAATTTTCACCTGACATAATTCATGTTTGGGGAACAGAGTCCTTCTGGGGACTACTATCAGCCCGCAACCTTTTAAAGTATCCAGCGCTTCTGGAGATACAAGGGTTGAAGGGGCCGTACTCAAAAGTATACTGTGGCGATCTTACATTCTGGGAACAGATCCTTTGCCTCGGGGTAAAGGAAGTACTCAAGCGGAAAACCATGCAAACAGAGCGGCGTAAATTTGCGAATTGGGGTTTTCGCGAAAAGGAAATCATACGAGGGCATCGATTCATTGATGTTCAGAGCCCTTGGGTTGTTGCGCAAGTCTCGGCTAGCAACCCGGCAGCGCGCCTTTTCTCGGTTGAATTAGTTTTGCGGAAGCCTTTTTACGAGGCTACGGCTTGGTGCCTCCCCCAAAGCTCTGTCATATTTTGTACAGCTGCGTATTCGGTGCCTTATAAAGGGTTACACGTGGCAATCCGGGCTCTTTGTTTGCTGAGGAAACGAATCCCTAACGCTCGACTGCGGATTGCTGGTGGCCATCAGCGGGTTGGAATTCGTCAGGATGGCTACATGAGATGGATCAATAGAATAATTAAAAAATTGGGTCTGACAAATGCTGTGGAGTGGCTCGGGCCACTTGATGCCGTGCAAATCGTCGCGGAGTTAAAGAATGCTGCAGCGGTTGTTATTCCGACTTTCTGTGAGACCTACTGTGTTGCATTTGCTGAAGCGATGACTCTTGGAGTCCCTGCAGTTGTTTCCTTCACTGGCGGAACAGCCTACCTCGGCAGAGACGAGGACTCCTGCCTCTTTTTTCCTCCAGGTGATGAGGTGATGTGCGCTTATCAGTTAGAGCGGGTAATGACAGATAAAATGCTTGCCACGAGGCTCTCTCTAGAGTCTCGTAAAATAGCTGCAGTCCGAAACGACCGGAAGCGGATCGTTCAGCGGCAGTTGGAAATCTACCAGCAGGTTATGACGTCTCGGTAATTCTGCGAATATAGTACGAATGACTATCAATACCAAATATCCGCGCATTCTAATCGTCATGATGACCAAGATTAAGGACGATGATCCGGTAAACCTGCTGATCCGCACGCAGTTTAGTGAGTGGCCGAAAGATCATTTGGCGCAGATTCACGCAACTGGGGATCCACCTGGGAGCGGCGAGTTCTGTGGCCGTTGTTATCGCCTCCAAACCTGTGACCGGTTTCTCGGTGGTCTGTTTCAAAGACTAAGAGGCGGAGTGTTCAATATGGTGTCGCCGGACACAGTCACTAAACAAGTTGAGGTTGGACCAGTTGGTTTGATTAGTGGTTGGGCCAAGATTATAAAGAAATGCCTTGGCGATACTCTCGTTAGTTCGGGACTATGGGAAGTGATTTTTTGCATCCGCTTATCTAAGCAAATGGAGACCTTTGTACGGGATTTTAATCCTGACATGATTTATTGCCAGGGATACTCGCTAGGGTTTGCCACACTCCCGCGTCTGATTTCAAAACGGTTCAATATTCCGATTTGTTTTCAGACCACAGATGACTGGCCAAGTTACACATACAAAGGTTATCTGATGGGATGGCTCCTGCGCCGGAGTGCGCGGAAACTGGTTGCCAAAGCAATAGTCCGGCTAGCGTTCGGGCAAAAGATGCAGAAAAAATTTATAGCGCGATATGGTGTTCAATTTGAAGCCACATACCATCTGGATGATCCTCGAAGATTTATTGGATTTCAGGATTTTGCGATATCCACTACCCCGTTTCGGGCTGTCTATACAGGGAGTATCGCATTGCGTCGCTATGAAGCAATAATTGACCTCGTTGCGGCAATCAGAAAGCTTCCTGCAAGCGTTGGCCCGATTCAAGTTGAGGTATATTGTCCAGGGATACCCAAGGATATGCCGAGTGAGTTATTGATAGCCCCCGAAGTTTCTTTTTTGCCTCTGCCGACACATGACGAGTTACCGAGCGTTTTGGCTTCGGCTTCAGTTCTCTTATTGCCAGAGTCATTCAACGTGGCTCCAGAATTTATCGAATATGCAATATCAACTAAGGCGCATCTTTACATGATGAGTGGGCGGCCGATCTTGGTGTACGGTCCGGAATATAGTGGAACCGTTGGATATGCTATGGATGGTGGTTGGGCTGCAGTGGTGGCGGAACGTGATGAGGAAAGTCTGAAAGAAGTATTTTGCGAGTTGCTTAATAATAAAGCATTCAACGATCGGTTGAGGAAAAACGCTCAGATTTGTGCAAAAAGAAATCATGATATCATATTAGGGCGCACACAATTTCGCGAACTGATAACCAGGGCCGTGGTGCAAGTAACCGGTTAACGTGAAAAGTATTTAGCGGAGTGTATAATGCGGATTCTGCAAGTAACCAATATTATCAGCCATCATCAACTTCCACTGGCACGCTGTTTGGCGTCAGCACCGGGAGATGATAATTTTCGTTTTGCGGTAACCGATCCCCCCATGGTTGAACGTGTAAAAATGGGATGGGATGCGGAGGAGCTGGAATCCTGGCTCCTGAGCGCTGGCGAAAATGAAACCCACAGAGTTGAGTTCGAACACTGGTGGGATGATGCTGATGTGGTGATTGCAGGTTACCGTAATGTGTCCAGAATCGCTGATCGAGTGAGGCGTGGAAAACTGACTTTCTACATGTCTGAGCGATGGTGGAAGCCGCCGATAGGCATAGCGCGGTTGCTTCATCCGCGATTTGCTTGGATGGCCTATCGATTTTGTCGTCTTGCCCAATCCCCCCTGTTTCATTATTTGCCGATGGGGCGGTATGCGGAGACCGACATGCGACGTATAACGTCATTTCAAGGACGAATGTGGGATTGGGGCTATTTCACAGATGTTCATAATCCCTTGCCATCCTATCGCGATCGGGATAAGAGGCTTCGGGTAATTTGGGCTGGAAGAATGCTTGCCTTGAAACGCGTGGATACTTTGGTTCAGGCTTTTTCCATTCTGATGCAACAGAACCCCAAGGCTCGCTTAACGTTAATCGGAGATGGACCTTGCCGTCATGAATTGGAGCGGTTAGTTCAGAAGCTGAAGCTTACAGGTAACGTAGATATTCATTCCAGTATGCCGGTAGCGCAAGTCCGTAATCAGATGCGACAAGCTCATGTTTATGTGCTGCCTAGCAATGGTTATGAAGGGTGGGGCGCTGTTTTAAATGAAGCAATGTCGGAGGGATGCGCCATCGTCGCTAGCGAAGCAGCGGGAGCAGCTAAAACCATGATTCGGCATGGAGAAAATGGGTTGTTGTTTGCCCCTGGTGACTATAGGCGACTGGGAGATATGTTGGTGCAATTAAGCAGAAATGAATCGGAACGCCTGAGGTTGGCTGAAGCAGGGCAAAAGACGATAAGTGAATATTGGTCGCCAAATATAGCGGCAGAACGATTCTTAGCCGTAAGCGACGCATTGTTATCAAAGGGGGTCATCCCAAATTACCCCACTGGGCCAATGTCGCTCTTGGGCCAGTGATTCCGGTATGAATATTTTGCAAATCAATTCAGTTTGCGGCATTGGCAGTACGGGACGTATAGCGACTGATTTACATGCGATTTTGTTAAAATACGGGCATCAAAGCACAGTTGCTTTTGGGCGCGATGAAGCCAGAAGTTGTGATCAAAATATTCGAATTGGCGGCCGTGTGGATAATTATCTGCATGTTGCCTGCACGAGACTTTTTGATGCACACGGCTTTGGGTCTGCGGAAGCAACTCAGGCATTTGTCACAAGGATTAAAGCCCTAAATCCAGATATTATTCATTTACATAACCTTCATGGCTATTATCTCCATGTAGGTTTCCTCTTTGATTATCTTAAGCAGGTCGATAAACCTGTTGTCTGGACGCTACATGATTGTTGGTCATTTACCGGGCATTGTTCACATTTTGATTTTAATGGGTGCGATAGGTGGCGGAGTGGGTGCTATGAGTGCCCGCTTAAATCCGGATATCCGAAAAGTCTGTTTCTTGACCGATCAATGCATAATTACCGGAGGAAAAGGGATGCTTTTACAGGCGTCAAAAAGCTAAAGATAGTTACTCCATCAAAATGGCTTGCAGATCTTGTTAAGGAGTCATATCTGCGGGATTATCCTGTTTCGATTATTAATAACGGAATTGACCTGAATGTTTTTAAGCCAAAAGTGAGTGATTTTCGAAGCCGATATAACTTGCAGGGACAATTCATTAGTTTAGGTGTCGCATCTATTTGGGGTGAACGTAAGGGCTATCAATATTTTATTGATCTTGCCAAGCAACTGCGACCAGATGAGAAGATCGTGTTGGTAGGTGTCAGCGAATCACAGATCAAGCTGCTGCCCGACGGTATTATAGGTATTGCTAAGACCAACAGTACAGCTGAATTAGCAGAGATTTACAGCGCTGCTGATGTTTTTGTCAATCCGACTCTCGAGGACAATTTCCCTACTACCAACCTAGAAGCGCTGGCCTGTGGAACTCCGGTTATCACGTTTAATACCGGCGGCAGCCCCGAGTGTTTAGAGGAGAGGTGTGGATTGGTGGTGGATAGGGGAGATTTTCAGGGTTTAGTTGAGGCAATAGGAATTGTTCGAAGTAATGGTAAAGAATTCTATTCAGCAAAATGCAGACAACGGGCCGTAGATCACTTTGATAAAGATGTGCGGTTTGCCGAGTACATTGAATTGTATAAGAGTGCGGTGGAAGAGAATTCTGGATTATGAATTTTAGATTTTGAATGAAAAGGGGGAGCCACTCTCGCTAGGCGACGGAGGTTTGGAGTGCGGCGACCTGGCGCCGCTCTGCTAGCGCGGGACCTCGCTTGCCCTCCGTAGCCTTAGCGAAGGAGGGGCACGCGCGGGCTGTAGGCCAGTCAGTGTCTAGACGTTATGACGGCGGGCCAGGTCCCGCCGAAGAAAAGCGGCGCCAGGTCGCCGCACTCCAAAAAAGTCAGATTGTCTTATTAATATTTTCCGGCTATGCCGGGTTAGGAGAGAGTATATGTTCAGTGGTAAAACTTTGTTAATTACGGGCGGTACAGGGACATTCGGGAATGCGGTTTTGAAGGGATTCCTTCATACGGACATTAAAGAGATTCGTGTTTTCTCTCGCGATGAGAAGA
>JBAXQP010000188.1 GCA_037131655.1 bacterium
TTTTTGGACATTGACAGTTCGGTCCTCAAAAGGAGATTCGTGCGACCGATTTCAAATCGGGCCATGAATTCCATGGCCGCCAACAGGGCAAGTATGACAATGATGGCCAATGGGATAAATGCCCCCGTGGACAATGCAGCCGTCACGATCACGAAAAGGGCGAGGAGTACGGGGAAACTGGACAGCATGTAGATAAGTTCGCGGAACCGACGCCCCATAAATCTGAGTGGCCTCAATGAGTTATTTGTATTGGCTGTTTTCATAGTTCAATCATCTAGTAACGATAACTAAGTCCTCTAGGGTGCTAGCAGGTGTGTTTCTCCGTCTTTCGCTAATCGTTGAGCCCTTTACCATCCAGAATTCTTGGGGCGCATTTCTCAATTCTGGAATCTCTAGTCTTTTCTTGCTTGGCAGCAGAAAAATAAAGTACATAGCCGCGTTGTCGCCCTGGCGTCAATTTCTTAAAAGATGTCATCAAGCCCGGAGTTTTCTTCAACTGCGCCTGAATGTCCTTCGGAATCTCGAAACCCACCGCCTTCGTCATTTTAACTTCCATGCCAGCGGATTCGATGGCAATCGCTTCCGAGATGTATTGCTTAATAATCTTCTCCGACTTGATAATTTCTTTTACGTCAGTAAACCTCAATTGTCGACCGGCTTGGACATTGGGGGTTTGCTGGACAAGAAGCCCTTTAGCATCCTTCAAGAGCGCGCCTTTAAGAAAGAGAATGGCGCAGTAGCCCTTGAAGACATGAAGCAAAAAGACATTCTTATTCTCGAGCGTGTAGCAAGGTTGGCCCCACTTAAGCTCTTCCGTAAGCCCCGATGCCAATGCAATCGACCTGAGGGCCACGTATTCTTTCTTCCATACGCTCTCGTGGCTAAGGAAAACATCAACCTTTCGATTCATGCCCAATATCTTAGAGATTCCCAGGATTGATGTCAGTACGGAAATCATCAATTTCCTGCCAAGAATAGAATTTACTTTCTAGAGAGTCCCCATTTTGTAACCTTAAAGATTGCCTCCAGAACGATTTGGAAGCTCATTTTGCTCGTCCCAATTGTTCGCTCAACAAAGGTGATTGGTACTTCCTTGATGACCGCTCCAACCCGAAGCGCCTCACGAGTCATCTCGATTTGAAAGCTATAACCTTGAGATTCGATGCCATCCAGATCCATCCTCCTGAGAAGTTCGGCTCGATAAATCCGAAATCCGGCGGTCATGTCGTTAACGGCAGTAGATAAAACCCTCTTCGAGTAAAGGTTCGCGATTCTTGAAAGTACCTCGCGATGTCTGGACCAATTCTCAATCTTTCCCCCAGGGATCCATCGAGACCCAATCACCAAATCATTTTCATCCGATTTGCCAATTTCCTTCAATAACAGTTGAAGATCCTGGACTCGATGTGAACCATCGGCATCCATCTGAATTAAGTTCTCGTACCCTAAAGAAAGAGAGCGTCTAAAGCCTTGGATATAGGCACTTCCCAGCCCCAATTTCGACGGTCGAGAAAGAATGGCTATTCGCGCCCCATCTTTGTCAAAACTTCGAGCCACCTCTGCGGTTCCATCAGCCGAAGAATCATCGACTATCAAAATATCCAGATCGAGCGGAAGCAATTTCGGAATTAGTTCCTTAATATTTTCTGCCTCATTAAGCGTCGGGATTACCACGACGTTCTTACTGAGTCTCAACGCAATTAGTCCGCTCTGTCGCTGGGGAAATCATGAATGAGAAATAAAGTCTACGTGAGATTTCATTTTCCCAGCACTAAGGAATCCTGGGCTTTCTTGCCTATCAGTCCAAGATGTGTGTGTTGGAAATGTGAGTCATATTTAAGTCCATATCCAAGGAGGCGATCCCAACCGATGTGTCCCAGCCAAATACCGCCGACGGCGATGATGAGCGGCCCGCGACTTTGCCAGCCTGCGAGAACGACGATCGTTGGTAGCAAATAAGAATGCCCAAGGTTGTAGAAGAAGGCGCCAACCTTTGTGTCTTTGATATAGCCAAGCATGAAGATATCCGGAAGGAAAAGAAGAACCGGGTAGAGCCACCAACGTTGATGTTGGCTTGCAAATAAAACAATCGTGGCAATAAAAAGCACTAAACCATCAAGGCGTAACCATAGTTTTGGTTTTTGGTTTACATACATTGCAGCTCCTTGCTAACGGTGTTAGCCTAAACCTATTATGGCTAACACCTACGGCCCAAATCAGGCGCGAATCTTCGAGGAAGCCCTTCGGTTGCTCGAGGAAAAGGGCCTTCAGGGGCTGAGCATGCGGAATTTGGCTGAGCGACTACACATGAAAGCTCCAAGCCTCTATAAACATGTAGAAGGGCGAGATGAGATTCTGGCCCAAATCCAGGCGTGGGGTATTCAAGAATTTGGCGAAACTCTACGCAAAGCCCCAAAGAGCAAAAAAGCCAAAGCGCTTGCCTACCGTAAATGGGCGAGAGAAAACCCACACCTTTATGAAGTAACTTTCAGAATTCCACTTTTAAGAGATCGACTCCCCCTGGGGCTAGAGGAAGGCGTTACTCAAATGATTATTCAAATCACCGGAAAGGATCATGATCATGCTCGAGCCGTCTGGGCTCTCATGCACGGTCTAATAGACTTAGAGAAAATGAAACGATTTCCAGAAAATGCGGATCTAGATAAAACGTGGAAACGCGCTATCGAGATGGTCGGCTGAGAATTATTCGCGCAAAATCCTTCTGTCCAAATATCGTTTAAGAAAGTTTGAGGAAATCAAGATATGGATTTGCGAAAATATGCCGCTGAATTTCTAGGTACCGGCACGCTCGTTGCCGTGGTTGTAGGTTCAGGAAATATGGCTACCAACTTGAGCAGCGACAGAGGAGTGAATCTTCTCATCAATGCAATTTCTACTGTGCTTGCTCTAGGAATTCTTATTTGGGTGCTTAGTCCTATTAGTGGCGCCCACTTTAATCCCGCGGTCTCTTTAAGCGAATGGACCCAAAAACGCCTTGGGAATCTAGATCTGCTGGCTTACGTACTTGCTCAGAGCGCCGGTGGAATTTTTGGCGCAATGCTGGCCAATCTCATGTTCAAGCATCCTGCGATTTATCTTTCTCACCACATTCGAACTGGATCCAATCTCTGGCTTGGAGAGGTCGTTGCCACAGCTGGGCTCCTCTTTCTTATACAGATGCTTCGTGGCCAGAATCGAATGAGTATGGCTCCGATAGTGCTCGCTACGTGGATTGGAAGTGCCTATTTCTTCACTTCCTCGACATCTTTTGCTAATCCTGCCGTCACTTTAGGCAGAGCCTTCTCGGATACATTTTCAGGAATAGCGTTTAAGTCCGTGCCCATGTTTATTGTGGCCCAAGTCGTCGGTGCCGCACTCGGAACAATTGGTGGCATGTACTTCTCAAAGCCAACAGTCGTAGGAGCTGACCATGAGTCAAAATAAGCCCACCGTACTTTTCGTATGCGTCCACAATGCAGGTCGATCGCAAATGGCCGCCGGTTTCATGCGAGAACTCGCAGGAGATCGCGTCGAAGTACTTTCCGCCGGCTCGATGCCTAAAGACTCGATCAACCCATTTGCTGTGCAGGCAATGGCTGAAGTAGGTATTGATATCGCTGGACATCAGCCCAAGGTATTAACCAATGAAGCGGTAATGGAAGCTGATGCGGTCGTAACTATGGGGTGCGGGGATGCATGCCCATTTTATCCAGGTAAGCGCTACGAAGACTGGGTCCTCGAAGATCCAGCCGGCCAGGACATTGTTTTCGTAAGGAAGGTTCGCGACGATATCAAGATGCGAGTTGAGCAATTACTTTCAGAATTATTCGAAGGGTAAGTCTGCCTTAGGGATTTATTACTCCTCCGGCCAAAAGACCTAGAACGATTGTTCCCACGGCGATTCTATAAATGATGAAGGGCATAAAACTCTTCGTCATAACGTATTTCAGTAGCCAGGCAATTACTGCGTACCCAATAATGAAGGCAATAACCGTCGCTACCAAAGTCTCAGAAAGAGAAAACACATTTGTGCTTGCCTTGTCACCGATCGCCTTCTTCAATTCGAAAAGCCCACTTCCAAATACTGCTGGTAGGGCTAGAAGAAACGAGTATCGAAGTGCGGCCTCTCTCGTGTACCCAAGGTAGCGGCCCATTGCAATTGTTGCACCCGACCGTGAGACCCCTGGAAGAAGCGCCATTGATTGGGCGAGACCGTAAAGAATTCCGTGTGGCGCGCTGAGATCATCTAGTGTTTTCACTTTTTTGCCGTACTTATCGGCGACCCCAAGAACAATTCCAAAAACAATCATCGTCGAAGCGATCAGCCAGAGTGAGCGAAGGTTATTTGTGATGAAATCTTGTCCGACGTAACCCAGAATAACGATCGGAACGCTGCCGAGAATAATTAGCGAACCCATACGAGCATGAGCGCGCTCCTCAAGAGAAAGCGTTTTACGAAGAACGACTTGGCGAATCCAGGCAAGAATGATTTCCTTGATGTCATTCCGAAAAAAGATCAGCACAGCAAGTTCAGTCCCGATTTGCGTTATTGCGGTGAATCGAGCCCCAGGATCATGCGCCTTACTAAAAAACTCCCCGGCAATCCGGATGTGAGCACTCGAAGAGATAGGAAGAAACTCCGTGAGACCTTGCAAGATTCCTAACAACACCGATTCAAACAATGAGTCCACCGTTTCCACAACCATTTACGAGAAATGTAACTCTAACATTCGCGCCTTGGATATCATCAAAACCGTAAGGCGAAGCAGCTAATGAGTCTGAAATTTCAACGAGATCAAGCGTGAAACCAGCGTCCTGCGGTTGAAATGAAGGCACCTCGCGAATTGACCCCGGACAACGTATCGTTACCAAGTGCCATTTAGCCAAAAGCAAAAGAGCGGTCTTTTCTTTGCATCTTTTGGTATTTTTCTCTTTTCTCTTTCATTGCCATTTACCAAAATGGCTCTAAAGAGTTTTGACCCTTTGTTTACGGCCTTTGCTAGACCGATCATTGCTTCCACGCTTGCTATTCCATTGATGATTAAGGCGAAGGTGCCTCCCCTTCCGAGGCGACTCTGGAAACCTATGGCATATACCACCGTAGGTGCAGTTTTCGGATGGCCAATTCTCATTGCGCTGGCGCTACAAAGAACTACCTCCGCACATGTCTCCGTTATCGCCGCGGTAATGCCTCTTGTTACAGCGATTATTTCCGTCATGAAAAATAAAAAGCCAGTTGGTGTTTCATTTTGGATTGCTTCAGGTTTAGGAACTTTCCTGCTCATCGCTTTCGCCATAGGTCGTGGTGGAGCATCCAATTCCGATCTCATTGCTGATTTACTCATATTTGGCGCGGTACTTGCTTCGTAATACTGCTATGTAGAAGGCGCATCATT
>JBAXQP010000189.1 GCA_037131655.1 bacterium
CTGAAGGGGCGGTATTAGGGGCAATTCGGGTACAATGTGAACACTTATATGTCTACCGAACAAAGATTAATTCGCAACTTCTGCATCGTTGCTCATATTGACCACGGCAAATCAACGCTGGCTGACCGGATACTTGAGTTTACCGGCGCTATTGACCCGCGTAACATGCAAGCACAGCTTCTCGACCAGATGGATCTGGAAAGGGAACGCGGCATTACGATTAAAATGGCTGCTGTTCGGCTGTTTTATCAGGCACATGATGGGAATAGGTATCAGCTTAACCTGATCGACACTCCAGGTCATGTGGATTTCACCTACGAAGTCTCAAGAAGCCTGGCAGCGTGTGAAGGCGCATTGCTGGTGGTCGATGCCACCCAAGGAGTTGAGGCGCAGACAATCGCCAACGCTAATTTAGCGATGATCCAGGGCCTTGCCATTTTGCCCGTTATCAATAAAATCGACATGGAGGTAGCGGATGTTGAGCGCACTAAAGAAGAGATTGAAAACGCGCTGATGCTCGATGCTGCCGATGCGGTTATGGTAAGCGCAAAAACCGGCATAGGTATCGAAGAGCTACTCGAAGCAGTGGTTAAACAAGTCCCCCCTCCGAAAGGCAAAAAGAATGCGCCATTAAGGGCGATGATATTCGATTCACACTTCGACGCCTATCAGGGTGTGGTTGCCTATGTGCGGGTTATCGATGGCAAAATTGAAGCGGGGACGAGACTAAAGTTTTTATCCACAGGTCGTGAAGAAGATGTTGTACAGGTGGGCATCTTCTGCCCGAAATTAGAAGCAACGGATTCTTTAAACGCCGGTGAAGTCGGTTACGTGATGGCCGGAGTGAAAGACATCGCTGAAGTGGCAGTTGGCGATACTATCACCGATGCGAACAATCCGACCTTACAAGCATTGCCGGGTTATCGCAAGGCCAAGCCGATGGTCTATAGCGGGATATTTCCAACTGATACCGACCAATATGAAGACCTTCGCGATGCCCTTTTGAAGCTAAAACTCAACGATGCGGCGCTGATTTTCGAACCTGAAGTATCAATTGCGCTAGGTTTCGGGTTTAGAACTGGATTTCTCGGACTGCTGCACATGGATATTACACGCGAGCGGCTTGAACGTGAGTTCAATCTGAGCTTGATCGTTAGTGCGCCGAGCGTGGTCTATCGCATTCATAAAACTGACGACGAGGTTTTCGAAATCTCTAACCCAACGGAGATGCCCGAACCCCAAAGTATTAGATATGTTGAAGAACCAATAGTGAATGCGACGATTATGTGCCCGCAGGACTATATTGGCCCATCTATGCGGTTGGCTCAAGATCGGCGAGGAGAATTCCTAAAATTAGAGTATCCGAGTCCGAACCGTGCGGTGCTCTACTATAAATTGCCGTTGGCGGAGATTTTATTGGACTTCTTTGACCAACTGAAAAGCTCCACACGTGGGTATGCTTCCTTTGATTATGAATTTTCAGGGTTTCAACAAGCGGAACTGACGAAGCTGGATATAATGCTTAATGGCGAGCCGGTGGATGCGCTTAGCTTTATCACCCATCGCGATAGCGCCTATCCGCGGGCAAGAGTTTTAGTTGATAAATTAAAAGAGGTCGTTCCTAGACAACAATTTGAGGTAAAAATTCAGGCAGCAATTGGCATGAAGGTCATCGCAGCGTCTGTGATTAGACCGTACCGTAAGAATGTCACCGCTAAGTGTTATGGCGGCGACATATCAAGAAAACGCAAGTTGCTCGAAAAGCAGCGTGAAGGCAAGAAGCGCATGAAGCAAATCGGCGCCGTTGAAGTGCCCCAAGAGGCTTTCTTGAGCGTTTTAAAGGTAGCAGAATAGTGATGTCAACTGAAATATTATTTAGAAGCAACTTAACTCCCGCGCTTCGGGCTAGTGACGAATGCCCTGCTGATTTAGTGCAAAACTGGCTGGGTGAAGTCGCTGAACCGCTCGATGCTGAAATTTATCGCTATGATGAGGACGAGGAAGTCTCATGGCAGGTTATGTTGCACCCCGCTGAGGAACCGCTGACAGTCACACTCACTCGCGACTCTTTGGAAGGATATGCCAGCACCGGTAACGCCGGACCTGGTTATCATCAATACATTGTCCGAGCGTTAGATGATGCCGAATCACGTTGGGGTTTGCATTGGCATATCGATGATGATACCGATTTTTACTTGATGCGAGACCGCGAAGCGCTTGAAAAAATCATGGTCGAATGGATGGTTGACCGAAACCATCGTGTGCTCACTGCAATGGAGGATGGTTGGCGCGGGGTACTTCTTGGGATGCCCGACCACGTTCGGCCAGTCAAAAGCGATTTCGATATTCTCACCCCCATGGGACCCCGACATAGTGCATGGCTGGAGTATTTTTCGAACGAAAAATTGCAGGCCTATCGCTTTGCAAATGAGTTTCCCTGGTGGGACGAGGGTTTAGATGCGACTTTTTGGTCGAATTATGGTCTGACTTTATGTTATTTGGATGTCATCTGGGAAGAGAACAAGTGCGAGGAAGCCACTTTGGCTGCCCGTCAGGCTTATGATGCCTTCGAACGTGCTCTTGAACTGGATGAAAACGCCGACCTCCCCTGGCCTGAGTTTATTTGGCTGGCAAACCAACTTGGGCGCGGGGATCAAGCTGAGCGCATTCGTGCCGCGGCTTCCTATGACACTCAGCGTCCCTTCTACGGTGGTTATCGTTTAGGTTTGCTCCGCCAACCTCTAGATGATGGTTGGGAAATTGATCTCCCCGGCAGTTGGTGGCCCGCTTATGAAGATGAGGAGCCGAACCTTCGATTTGTGCATGGTGAACAGCGCCTGTTCTTTACCGCTTATAATCATGTCAATAATAGTCCGGTTGAAATCGAAGGCGGACTGCGCGATGCTATCCGGCCGGAACAAGATTGGGTTAATGGCGATGTACACGGCAGCCTTAGAATCGATACAACGCAAAGAGGATGTATGGTTCAGGCGATTGTTGCTACACCGGATTCTGTCGCTCTGGCTAACTTCTGGTCAGAGAGAGCGAGTGATAAGAACGATATGATGCAAGCTGTTCGGTCAATTGCACGCACGCCGTTTGCGGAAGATAGTTCTGAATATGAAGCGGCTGAGAACGAATGAAACGGCAGCCAAAAAAACAGCCTGAAACATCGGATAGACTAGTGGTTGCCAGTAACCGCAAAGCTCGTTATGACTACGAAATTGTCGAATCTCACGAAGCCGGCATTGTTTTAGTAGGTTCAGAAGTCAAATCCATCTTTTTTGGCAAGGCTGGTCTTCACGATTCTTATGTTAAGTTAGAAAAAGGCGAACTGTGGGCAATTAATATTTATATTGACCCCTATGAAGCAAGCAGTTACTTCAAAATCGAATCTCGCCGTCCGCGCAAGCTCTTAATGCACCGCAAGGAAATTGATCGTTTACGCTCAAAAACTCAGGAAAAAGGCTACACCATTGTCCCCCTCTTACTCTATTTCCATCACGGCAAAGCAAAGTTGGAGATTGGTCTTGCAAGAGGCAAACGCCAATATGACCGCCGCGAACAAATCGCTGACCGCGAAATGAGAAGAGAGAAAGAACGCGGCGATAAGCTGTAGAGCTTTGTGCTCACAAATTATTGTTGACCGCTGACCTATGAGGGTGATAGAATCGAGTGAAGCTGATTAACAAGGAAGGCAAAGTGCTCGTTAGAATACTTACATCTTTAGTCGGTATCCCTTTGGCTATCGCACTTATTATATGGCCGGGTGGCCAACCGTTTAATATAGCAATATGCTTGCTTGTAGTGCTTGCTATATTGGAAATGCTATTGATGTTTGCGCGCAGTGGTAATGGATTATCCCTTCGACCTAATCTCATTGCCGCAGCCCTTGGCGCGGTTTTTGTTGCATTCTGCTGGAGAGATCCCCTTGGCTTAATCAACACATGGTTTGGGACTGCATTTACGATTGGACTGATTTCCGCGTTCGTGTGGGAGTTCCCCGCAGCAATTAGACGTGAACCTGGCGGAGCAGTTCGAAACGTTGCTTTCGGCCTCTTTACAGGTCTCTATGTCGGGTTCTTTTACTTCTTCCTAATCCAGCTTCGCGGAGACCCAACTTGGTCCGGTCAAATTAGCTTGATTCCTGACCGATTGATTGATAAAGGGGCTGCAATTGTCTTATTGCTTTTCGTGACAGTTTGGGCAGGGGATACTGCGGCTTATTTTATTGGTACTCGATATGGCAAGCGAAAACTGGCTCCTGCGATTAGCCCCAATAAGACGGTTGAAGGCGCTCTTGCGAACCTGCTGGCCTGCACGATAGTCGGCTCACTTATGGCGAACTGGATAGGGATTTCATGGGATCATGGGTTGGCATTGGGTATGACCATTGGCATATTCGGCCAAATCGGTGACCTATTTGAAAGCCTTATCAAGCGCGAAGCCGGGGTCAAAGATAGTGGTCAGCTTTTCCCAGGTCATGGCGGTGTGCTGGACCGATTTGATGCGGTAATGATCGCCGCCCCGCTGGTCTACTATTACCTAATTTGGACGCACGCTCTCGCGCAATAAGGTAGTGAACCCAGTTTTTCGAAAATCAGGTATATTATTGACTCTTAAAAGTATGGTTGCACCCTTTTGGAACTATCTCATCTTACCGATTACACAGTTGACAGGTAAGCTGAGCGTGTGCCATACTATTTTCCGCTGTTCAAGGCGAGTTGGCCGAGTGGTCAATGGCATCAGACTGTAAATCTGACGGGAAATCCCTACCTAGGTTCAAATCCTAGACTCGCCATATCCCACGCCCACGTAGCTCAGCGGTAGAGCACTTCTTTGGTAAAGAAGAGGTCATGGGTTCGACTCCCATCGTGGGCTTCCCCCAACTGGGGGTGGATTTCAATAATAAGAAACGGGTGAATGAAATGGCTGGCCAGACAAGCAGAGTTATCATAACGATGGCATGCACTGAGTGTCGAGAACGAAATTATACGACAACGAAAAATAAACGCAAAACCGAAGCGCGATTAGAGCTGAAGAAGTTCTGTTCACGATGCCGTGCGCAACGCATGCACCGCGAGCAAAAATAACCGACCGGCGGTTTACCGCCCATCGGCCTTGCTCGCATCTCGTAGGGGCGTAGCTTAGTTGGTAGAGCGGCGGTCTCCAAAACCGCAGGTCGTGGGTTCGATCCCTACCGCCCCTGCTTTGACATTAGGTTTATAAGGCTCTGGGAATTATTCCCAGAGCCTTTTTGTTTTGCGCGAAAAGCTTATGTGGGGGGGACACTAGTACTCTTACTGTGATTTTAAAAAATAACTACTTCTTTCAAAATCTGTCCGCTTTTGCCCATCCCACAAGTC
>JBAXQP010000190.1 GCA_037131655.1 bacterium
GTGTAGGGGCGTAGCTTGCTCTGCCCCTACAGGAGATCGTCTAGGCGGTCTTGGCTAATTTTCTTACGATGGGGATTAGTTCTGTGGCGAGTAGGGGGCCTTCGTAGTGGGTACCGTTGATGAAGAGAGCGGGAGTTCCCTTGACACCGCTGCGTTGGCCTGATCGGATATCTTTAACAACTTCATTACGATAACTTTTTGCATCAAGCGCATTATTTAGGTGGCTGAGATCAAGCTTAAGAGTTGTCGCATATTCTATCAATTTCTCACGGCTTAAATTGGGCTGATGCTCGAATAGCGTATCATGCATATCCCAGAAGTTGCCTTGAGCGCCGGCGGCTTCTGAAGCTTCGGCTGAGATGAGAGCATATTGGTGAATGTCAGTTAGGGGGAAATGTCGGTAGATGAAGCTCAATACATCTTTTGTGGCGTCAAAGACCTCTTTAAGCTCAGAATAAGCGCGATAGCAGACAGGACATTGAAAATCGCCATACTCGACAATAGTCACGAGACCTTCCTGATTGCCTTTCTGCCAGTCCTGATCGTTGGGTGGAACCGCTAATTCACGCAAAGCCATAATGACGCCTCCCGAATAAATCTATTGAAGAGAATCGATTTGTTGTGATATCCCGCGAACGAGGGCATCGGTGATAGTAATGACGCGTTTTGTCGCGATAATGTCATGAACTCGTATAATATCAACTCCCTTTGATATCGAATAGGCGACAACGGCTTCCGTTCCCTCCAAACGCTCTTCCGGAGGTAGCCCTCCTAGAAGTTTGCCAATAAAACCCTTTCGAGATGGCCCGACCAATACCGGATAACCAAGCGATTTAAGCTCCGGCAAATTCCTGAGGAGTTCTAAATTCTGCTCTAAATCTTTTCCAAAACCAATTCCCGGATCGATCCAGATATGCTCTTTTTTAATTCCCGCCTGAAGACATGAATCGATGCGTGTTGATAGAAACTCCTTCACCTCGGCGACAACATTGTTATAGATGAGATCGTCCTGCATCGTTTTGGGAGTCCCTCTCATGTGCATCAAGCAAACCGGCACATTGAGCTTGGCAGCTAGAGGAAGCATTTCGGGATCGAAGGTAAGCGCACTGATATCGTTAATAATCTGAGCGCCTTTAGCCACAGCCTCACGAGCGACGTTTGCTTTATAAGTATCGATGGAGATAGGGGTAGGAATTTGTTTTGCGAGGGATTCGATGACAGGAATGACCCGCCGCATCTCCTCATCTGCGGAAAGAGGTTCCGCTCCCGGGCGTGAAGACTCACCACCGATATCAATCAAATCGGCGCCTTCTTCCGCCATTCGAAGGCCTTGCTCGATGGCAGCCTCGGAATCGAAGAATAAACCGCCGTCTGAGAAACTATCTGGTGTAACGTTAAGCACGCCCATTAATAGGGTGCGCTTTCCGATTGCGTTTAGAATATCAGCTAAACCGAGCATACTCGAAGTCAGAAGCCACCTCCGCACTCTCCCAATCGCTCTGCATCCACTGTATTACACGCCAGCCATCTTCGCTCAACGAAAACCCATGAGTCGCGATTGCTTCCTCGCGATTGCTCTTGAAGTGTTCCCGAAAAGACGGGGATTCGAAAAGCATTTGCGTAATGCGACGTAGCTGCCATTTATCCAGACTCGCTAATGCCTGATCGGCTGATGCAGCAATTGGATCGTCACCTGCCATCCGGATGACTTGCCTATAGTCTTCCATTGCATCCGCCCAATTGCCTATGTACTGAAAGAGCATACCTCTTCGGAACCGATGATATAAATCAATCGGACATAAATCGAGGAGGCGGGATAGTGTGCGAATTCCAGACTTGAAGTCAACCTTCTGCCAATAGCCTTTGACTAACGCCTCAAGCGCACCAATTGATCCTGGTTCATGCTTTAGCCACTTTTTGCTTTCACTGATGACCTCATCGAACTCGCCACGTTCGAGAAGAAGGTCAATAAGGAGATTGCGAACAGTAGGGTCGCTCGGGCAACAGTCAATAGCTTCCCGTGCTGCCGATTTCGCCTCAGGCCAGTGACAGTGAAGACGACATATCTGGGCTAACCCGATTAATGAAGCGCAGCGGCTTGTGGATGAAGTGTTGCACTGGGATTGTTTAGAAGTTAATGTGCTCTTAGAACATGTCCCTTCCAAAGCATCCGATTCTTCCGGCTTAGTTTTCTCAAAACCTTTCTCAACAGTCGAAAACATTGCAGTCGTCCCCTTCAGAAATCAGCGCCTTGTACCTTACTGGCGAATAAACAAAAGTTAAGGTTAATGATCATTCCGCTTTCCACCAATGCGGCGATCACTCGACCCAATAAAACCCACTAACCTTGTAAATCTGCTCCCCTGTGTCAAGGCTTATTTTATAGCCTCATCATCAAGCATTTTGTGTTGACGCTAGTACAAAAAACCATTATGAATTAATTCACTTCTCTTCGGATTGATCGGAGTTTAATAGTTCTCTCCTTTAAATCCTACATCTAAATATCTCGAAATTCACTAGCGCACGCCACAAAAACTTGCTCGTGTAGAGTGCTTCAAAATAATGGTATCACATAAACTTCTATTTGCAAACCCGTGATTCTAACAGGTTAATTAATAATTTGATAAATTTGTACTAGCAGAAGTTGTAGTTTAGCAATGCTAAGCAGTATTTAGAGGTAGTAGCGTGGCTGAATATTCAGCTTTTTCAAGGATTTGATCTCTTGATTGAACTGTGCTGTTAGATGAAGAAACGCCCATGCGAATATGAGGGTAAATGCGGTTTTCATCGTTAGGGGTCATGAACTCATATTGACGAATTGACTCTTGTAGATTGGTCATAAACCGCTTTGCCTCCGCCTCATCGGTCTGAGGTAACAGCATAGCAAAGCCATCAGTGCCATATCTGGCGGCAATTTTCGAACTTACAGAATATTGCATTAGAATGCCAGCCAGATGTTGAAATAGGAAGTCGGCACACGCGCTATTGTAAGCTTGCCCGATTACACTCAAGTCGGATACACCGATTACCATGAAAGATGTCGGTACGCCCGATTGCTTAGAGCGCTTGATTTCCTGGTCTAACTGATTCAGTAAATAATGTTCATTATAGAGACCTGTTAGACTATCAGTTATGCCGATGGCGCCAAAGCGTTGAATTCTCTCCGCTCTATCGAGCAGAACAGCCGTTTGGTTAGCAATCACTTGAAGTAATCGGAAATCTTCCTCGGAAAGCGCAAATGGCTTTGAGTGACTGAGACTAATCACACCTAATACACGCTTACCTATTTGAATTGGCGCAGCCATAAAGCAACCTACCTGCTTTCGTTCGCCTTCTTTGGCAAAAAGCCTGCGTTCTTTCGATAAGTCGGGTACGAAGATTTGTCGTCGCCGACTTGCCACCCAACCTGCCATTCCATTTCCCTTTTCGAATTCAATGCTTTGGATGAAATTAATTTCACGGCCATCCACTTGAGCAGGTTCGAAACGCCCATTCGAGCGATTCAGCATATGAATCGAACAGTCATCGAAGGAAATGCATTCTCTCGTAAGAGCTATCACTTTTTGGATAATCTCTGTGTCGCTCAGGTCGAGGGCGATCAGTTTATTTAGTTCATAAAGCATGTGAGTTTGGCCCAAATCTCGCGTTTGTGAACGTACGTCCTCGATATGCTCAACCAAAGCCGTTATATATGGGTTTAAAGCTTCTAATTGTTCGCGAATGGCCACGAGAGATTCTCGTCCGGTATCGGAATAGAGAGCGACGGCTCCCAAAACACGCTCAGGAGTTCGAAGTAATGCCATTGCTTGATTGGTTGGCGGGGTATGCGCATCGGCTGCGGCATCTGCATGAGAAGTAAGCATTGGGCTTAACGCCCGTGAAACTTTGGACAGCCATTGATTCTCATGATCGCTACCTTGGGGAAGGCTTAACCGTTTGTTTTGTATTTGTCTTGCCACAGCACCAGTGGCCGCTCGAACCGTCATCCCTGAATTGGCGCTGCCCGTTAGCCATAAGGCGCCACCTTCTGCTTGAGTTTCAAGCACTAGCGTATCCACAATACGCTTATAGACCGTTTCATTAGTCTCTTGAATGCACAGTTTTAGAAGTTCAGAGGCCTGCTTGAAGACAACCGACTCATCCTTTGTGGTCTTATAGACGGTCATAAGTTCGCGATAAGCAGTCCGCAGTTCTCGCTGGGAGTCTTCGAGGGTTTCCAATGAATCCTCGAAGCGTTCTATTGTCGCAACAGAAGATTTAGCGCCGGTGAATTGTGGGGCATGACGAATTGAAAAGAGAAGTCCTATCCCTAACAAACATACCGCATGAAGCCAATGCACAACGGCAATCGCTTGGTGAGCGGGAGTAGCCATAAGCGCGGTTGAAAGGACTAAAGCGGATGAGAGCAAAGTAGTAGCTCCGACGGAAACGCGTCCGTTGGCGGCAGAGAGCCAGATGATCGGCATGAAAAGCCAGAAAAATTCTCCCCGAGGGTCAAAACGAAGGATGAAAAGGGTAAGCGCTCCCAGGTCCGCTGCTGTTTCGATAGCGTTGCAAAGCCCGTCTTTCATCCCTTTTCGTTCGAGGACGAAAAAGAAGAAGCTATAAATGCCGATGAGCGCAGTCAGCATTCGTATCAGGTCTATTTGATCTGGATCATAAAAAGATACAAAAAGAAGCATTCCGAGTGCGATGATCACTCGACCAATTAAAATCCAAAGCCCGTTTTGCTCTTCGACTTCTTCTAGTGTTTGCTCTTCCTGTTCATCCATAACTCATCCAAAATTTACAAGGTACTTTAATTATCGGCATTCAGCCGAGAGGCAATAGGGGGAGAAGGAAGCGAAACAAGAAGCAAGAAGCAAGATTCCGAAAATACGTAATACGCATTACGTAATAAGAAAGTGACACCGCGGGCGTTACTCGGTTATTTTGATTTCTTGCAGCATTCTTTGGGCGAGGTCTTTGTAGAAGTAGTCGGCATCGTTTCGGGTTTGGAAGACGAATTGGTATCGATTATTGCGGTTAAGGATGCTTATACCGTAATAAACTTTTGATGCTCCACTTTCACCGTTTTGAACTTCGAATTGAACGTAGATGGCACCCTTTACAAAGAATGATTTTGACTTTAAGCCTTTTGGGAAGAATTCAGATAACAGCAGTTTTTCTTGTGTTATTCGAGAGTCAATTTGAGCCTTCGAAAGGGCGGTCGGATTAATGTCTAGTGTTAGCGGGATGATAATTACGCTAAATACAGGAGTAAGTTTGGGGTCTTTCGCAAAGAGGTCTGAACTTAATTTAACCACTTCTAGAT
>JBAXQP010000191.1 GCA_037131655.1 bacterium
ATTCGGCGCTTATGGACTGCGTCGTGAAACAGCTTTTCGAAATGGCAGTCACCAAGGCGCGTCAAGAGATGCCTGGTCATACTGATGTTGAACCTGAAATTGCAGTTGTTGCGACTGGCGGATATGGACGCCGAGAGCTTTCGCCCTATTCCGACCTCGACCTCACTTTCATCCCCTATCAAGACGGTGATCCGTTCCTCGATGCTATCGTTCGCCACATGTTCCGCAGCGTAATGGATGTCATCATGACCCGGGCAGGCGTTGAAGTCGGTTATGCTTATCGTCTCATGGATGACTGCGCTCAACTTGATTCAAAAACGCGCACAGGATTGGTCGATATGCGGCTAATCGCAGGCAGTCGAAGCCAATATGCCAGGTTCGATCAGTCTTTTTGGGCGGTATTCAATCCCACTGATTTTATCTTTGAAAAGGTGAGCGAATATGAGGCGCGTCATCTTAAATTTGGTAACACACCCCATCTGGCGGAACCTAATCTCAAAGAAATCGCTGGTGGAATACGCGATTTTCATGTAGCCCGATGGATGGCGCAGGTTCGATATAACTCGCCTATCTACCAAATCTGGCAAGTGCTCTGCGACAATGGCGCTATTAGCGACGAAGAGTCGAAGCGATTAGGCGAGGCGTTTGAATTCCTGACAAGAGTGCGCAACCACTTGCACTGCTTGGCCGGAGAGCAGCGCGATATCCTAGCCCGAACCCGACAGGAGATCATTGCTGAAAAGCTCGGTTATCAAGCCAAGCCTGGCTATTCACCGGCTGAACCGCTGATGCATGATCTTTATCAACACATGTATGACTTGTTCCGACTTTGCCGCCACATCGTTCGTTATATTGCGGAAAGTAAATTGTTTTTGAGCATCGGATTAGATTGTGAACATGGGGAAATCGCACCCGCCAATAAGTCACTGGAGCGTGAATCGCCTCTCTGGACCGTTTGGGCTTGCCGAATTGCCCAGCAGTATAATATCAAGCTTAGCCTTGCGACCCAGGTGCTTATAGAAGAAGTAATATCCGAAACTCCTCAAATGCCGAATTGGGGAGAGGCGGGTCGGTTGATGATGGAAATCCTTTCCCAACGCGGCAAAGTAGCCGAGACCCTTCGCCTGATGGCCGATCTGGGAGTATTGGGCTGGATAGTTCCTGACTTCAACGCCATTCATCATCTCATTCCCTACGATTCCTCACATGAGTTTTCAGTAGGCGAGCATACCCTTCGTGCGATTGCTTATCTTGATGAGCTTATGGATGATGAAGCTCAGGAGCAAACCGACCTCAGACATTCGCTTCAATCACTCGTTCGGCCCGAGGCGCTTTATCTGGCAATGCTCTATCATGATGCAGGGAAAGGCGATCCAATCAGGCCGCATCCGGAAGTAGGCGCAGAACTCGTCGGCAAGGTCGCCGATTTATGGGGATGGGATTCGAAGGCGAAAGAAGATGCTATCTGGCTAGTTCAAAATCACTTAGTAATGGCTCAAACCGCACGCCAACGTGACCTTACCCTCGATCACACTATTCGCGATTTCACCAAAGTAGTGGATGACCCCGAGCGGCTTCAGATGCTCTACTTGTTGACCTATGCCGATACAAAAGGCGTTGCTGCGCGCATCTGGACACCTCTTCAGGCGCACTTTGTGGGTGAACTTTATATGAGGGCTCTCAGGGCGCTTAAATCGGAAGATGACGTCCCCGATATCGGTGGTTTTCGTCGAAGACTTATGCGCGAATTGAACCCAGAGAACACCGACGAGAGCATCGTAGCCGAGCACATCCAAAACATGCCTCCCAACTATCTGCTCAACACCCCACGCGAGCAAATGGCGCTGCATATCGCTTATGTCGAAAAGGCCAAGAAGGGCGAACCGGTCATCGACTTCTATCACCCACCCGCTTCAGCGCATACCGAACTTACGATCGTCACTCCCGATGATCCTGAACCGGGTCTTTTGAGCAAAATTACAGGCTGTCTCTATGCGGCTGATTTAGATGTGCATGCCGCCTATGTTTTCACTCGCCAGGGCGAGTCGCCGATTGCGCTCGATACTATTTGGGTCGATTTCAGAGGCAGGCAGCTTTCATCGGCCAAGTGCAATGAGGTCAAAGGCTTTTTGGAGAAAGTGTTGACGGGAAAAACCACTGTAGCGCAGTTAGTTCGCAAACGCGGCAAAGACCCTGATACACTTCAAACCGCCTTCAAAGTAAAAGTCCAAGCTGGAGCAACTGATGTACATGCCCTGGTCGATGTTCAAACGCCTGTAGACAGAGGGGTACTCTACCGCATCTCCCATGCTCTATCCAGTATCGGTTGGAACATCCACAGCGCCCGCCTGGGTCTCTGGGCAGGCCGAGCCATCACAAGTTTCTATGTAACCGACGCCAACGACGGCATCATCTCCCCCGAGGAAACCGAGCAAATCAACGCTCTCCTCCCCCCCGCCGAAAAACAAGCCAGCCCGTTTGGGTAGGGGTTTAAAACAAAAGGCATAGCCAGAAGTGTCATTACGAGGAGATTGCCAAGGGTACGATCAATCTTCGCAATGACAAGTTCAAATACGTAATGTAAATTCCGATATCTTACTAATTACCCGAAGCTTGCCTCTTGCCTCTCTCCCAAATCCTCCTCACTTTAAACTCCTCAGATAATTAGCCAAAGCTTTGAGCTGTTGGGGAGTGTAGCGGTTTGAGAAACCGGGCATTGTTGAGGCGGGGCTTACACTTCTTGGGTCTTGCAGGTGTTTGATGTGCCAATTGATGTCGGGGAACTCTGTTCCGACATGGTCGAGGATTGGCCCAACGCTTCCCCCTTTGCCGTTAATGGAATGACAATTGGCGCAAGAACCCTGCCGGAAGAGTATCTGCCCCTGCGCAGCTAGCTGTGGATCGGCCGGAGGAAATTTACTGAAATCTTGATGGATCGGTGTACTGGCGGATGGCATACCGGCGAATTGGGCAACGGTAGCTTGGCCTTTTCTTGGGACAAAAAATGGGATTATCAGAAGCGCAAGGCCGAAGATGCCTATCATGACCACGATTTGAACCCATAAAGAGGCTCTCTCTTTTGAACCTTTATCTAGCCAAGGCAAGGCAAAAATGAATAGAAATGCGAGTGCTGGGATGACAGCGGTCGCAACAAATGCGGCGTTCGGGGCATTGTTTTGAACTATTACCAGCATCGCATGAAGCGGAAGGATGTACCATTCCGGTCTATCAGAAGGGCTGTTAAAATCGCCAATTTTGACTGCTTGATAAAATGGAGGTTGTAAGGTCATAGCCATAATCACGGCTGCCAAAATCCCTAAACCCACTAATAACAGGGCAGATTTTGTCAATTTATACCCGGCAATTCGCCAGTAAGCTAACAGGATTGCAGTCAAAACAACCGTCACTATCGGCAGTAGGAGGCCGTGTGCTAGATACCAGATATGAAGCGTCTGAGGTCCAACCGATGCGCCGCCTCTCAGTAATTTAGCGATTAATGAGCCTACTATCGGAAGACTCTCGGCTATCCCTGTCTCCGTGACCGCTGTTCGGACGGCATGAATATCCCATGGCAGTAAATGGCCGGTAAGCTGAAAAAGAACGATTACTAAGAAGAAAATCGGCCATATTACCCAGATTTGCCACTGCATTCGGCGATAGGCTCCACTTAGCATTAAATTTACCAAATATACAGCCACGAAGATGATTAACAAAGCGGAAAGCCAATGGTGTAACCCTAGGACAAAGCTAAAAAGTCGGGACGCGCGAATAACTTCGACGCTTCCAAACGCATGCGCCGCCGTCGCGTGGTATTGCGACATGAGGATGATGCCGGTGATAAGCTCCAGTACAACAAACAAAACAAGCGCCCAACCGACAGAACGATTAATGGACGAACCGCGATCTTCTGTATTCATCTTTTCTTCCTTTCAGCCATTGGCTCTTTAGACCTATCCCTTTTCGAGACTGAGGGACTACTCTTGACATAAAAACGCCAGGGTAACTCCTGGGCATTACTGATGCCGATGCGAGTTGTTTGAATAACATTCTCATCCGGCGCCGGTTCACCTTGAGCGATGATTAGGGGGCCATTCATTAAATCAGCGCCATCTAATGCTCCTTTAATCCCCAACGCTTTGCATAAATTAGCAGGGCCAGAACACAAACGATTAATATTTCGCTCTGTCGGCCGATTCTCCTGCATGATTTCAATGCCTTCAATTGGTTCTAATGCTCTGATGAGAACCGCATCAGATTCACCCTCAGGTTGAGTAACTGCATTAATACACCAATGTATGCCATAGATTAAATAAATATAAGCATGACCTGGAGGTCCCCACATTGAGGCATTGCGTAAAGTTTTGCCTCGAAAAGAATGGCTAGCGGGATCGATAAGACGATAGGCTTCAGCTTCGACAATTCGACCGGCGACCAATCCTTTCGGAGATTGGAAAGCTAATATTTGCCCCAAAATCTCCCTTGCGGATTGAACAGTCGGTTGCAGATAAAACTCAATTGGAAGCGGGATTAACTCAATGCCCATTCGTCAACCTCCCGTTTGATTTTATCAGATAGCACGATGAAGAAGTTGATTGAATTTTACCGCCAACTATTAGAAATCGAATCTCCGTAGGCCTTTGAGCACGTTTCTCTCAACGTTATAGATCCAGACTCTTCGGCAGTTATCGGATCGTAAAACTATTCTTTCTTTGAAAACTAGCACTCTATCCACACAAAAGCCAATAGAGCCATAATCATATAGAGGTGTAGATGAGTATGATGGGGAAACTTGAGCCTAGGATTATCGAGATGCTGCCGCAGAAGGTGGCGGTGGTTTATTCTAAAGGCGATCCCAATAATGTCGGCCAGCTTGTGATGGGGGCGTTATTTGGCTCGGTATTTAAACTGAAAATGAGCAAGAAAAAGGAAGGGCTGGATTTTAAGGTTACCGGACTTCGAGCGCGATGGCCTGATGCGCATTTAGTCCCTAAAGATGAGTGGCAAGGCATTTGGGCACTGCCAGTTCCCGATTGGGTGACGGAACTTCCACAAAAAACGCCAGAAGTCGAAGTTTGCCTCGAAACATGGGAATACGGCACAGTCGCCCAAATTCTCCACCTCGGTCCCTATAGCGAGGAAGGCCCGACGATCGAACGCTTACATGCATTCATAAAAGAAGCCGGCTACCAACTTGCCAGCCCACATGAAGAGGAATACCTCACCCGCCCCGACGCCAAAGAGCAAAAGACAATTATTCGGAACGTTGTGAAGAGATGACCATCCTGATCCTAGGG
>JBAXQP010000192.1 GCA_037131655.1 bacterium
TCAGTGGAGGAACTGACGCAATTACTATTGGTTTTCGACCAGCCTCGGGGATTGCACCATTCAGTCGCCATTACCGGAGGCGAGCCGCTATTGAGAGTTGCTTTTTTGGAAGAGCTTTTCCCTCGGTTAAAGCAGGAAGGTTTCAACATCTACTTGGAAACCGCAGGCGATCTCTATCGCGGCCTCTCGAAAGTAATTCATTGGGTTGATTATATTTCGATGGACATCAAAATCCCGAGCGTCACTCGCGACAAACCGCTTTGGGAACAACACGAAGCCTTTCTGTCGATTGCAAGCCAAAAACAAGTCTTTGCCAAAGCGGTGGTCTGTTTTGATACGACGGACGAAGAAATCCAAAAAGCCGCCTCCATCATCGCTAAAACCGCCCCCTCGACCTTACTGATTCTCCAACCGGTTACCCCCTGCGGACAAATCACCCAATCCGCCACCCCCTCTCAGTTATTAAATTGGCAAAAACTATCCCGTCAACAAATCCCCAATGTAAGAATAATCCCCCAATGCCACAAACTAATGGGTCAGCTTTAGGTTAACTTAGATTTCAGCCATCAGCCCCAAAATCAGAGGGCAAACTTATAACGCGCAATACAATCCTTTCCCTTAAAATGCGTAAAATTTGAAATCCGATGTTGACATGGGAGAATTTTCGGAGGTAGATTCTTTAGCACTCTAGCAACTAGAGTGCTATTATTGCTCGTAAGATGCAACTAATAAAATCAAATAGGAGGTGGTATCTGGATGAAACTACGTCCGATCGGCGACAAAGTCGTTGTTAAGACCCTGGAATCTGAGGAAATGTCGGTAGGCGGCATTATCCTGCCCGATTCCGCTAAAAAGAAACCGCAAGAAGGTACCGTCGTTTCTGTCGGCCCCGGCAAATTGCTCGATAACGGAACGAGAGCAACTATGAGTGTTAAAGAGGGTATGACTGTCATTTACTCCAAATACGGAGGAACTGAAGTCACTGTCGAAGGCGTCGAGTACACCATTCTTGACGAAGACCAGATTTACGCGATTAAAGAATAGGAATTCTGATTAGAGGAGAATTAAGTCATGGCAACACCGAAACAACTTGTTTATAATGAACAAGCCCGACGCGCGCTAGAGCGCGGCGTCAACCAAGTGGCCAACGCCGTTAAGGTGACATTGGGACCCAAAGGCCGGAACGTCGTTCTGGACAAAAAATGGGGCAGCCCGACCATCACAAAAGACGGTGTAACGGTCGCCAAAGAGATCGAACTGGAAGATCCGTTTGAGAACATGGGCGCACAGCTTTGTAAAGAAGTCGCGTCAAAAACCAACGATGTCGCAGGCGATGGCACTACAACTGCTACCGTTTTAGCTCAGGCGATGGTAACCGAAGGTCTGCGCTATGTGGCAGCCGGCGGCAACCCAATCGCTGTTAAGCGCGGCATGGAAAAAACCGTCGATGCAGCTGTTGCTGCTATCCGCGAAGTTGCAAAGCCAATTACCGAAAAGGAACAGATCCAATTTGTAGCTTCAATTGCCGGTAATGACTCCGAAATCGGCGAACTCGTCGCTGAGGCGATGGACAAAGTCGGCAAGGACGGCGTCATCACCGTTGAAGAGAGCAAAGGCACGACCACCAATCTGGAAGTCGTTGAAGGCATGCAGTTCGATCGCGGTTACATCTCCCCCTATTTCGTAACCGATCCCGAGCGCATGGAAGCTATTTTGGAGAATCCGTTAATCCTTCTTTATGAGAAGAAGGTCTCCAACGCGCAAGATTTCCTGCCGGTGCTGGAGCGAATCGCATCCAGCCGACAGCCACTCTTACTCATCGCTGAGGATATTGAAGGCGATGCGCTGGCCACCCTCGTGGTCAACAAGATCCGTGGCATTCTCACATGCTGCGCCGTCAAGGCTCCTGGCTTTGGCGATCGCCGCAAGTCAATGCTCGAAGATATTGCCACCCTGACCGGCGGAAACTTCATTAGCGAAGACCTCGGCATCAAGCTTGAAAACGTTCAGCTTTCCGATTTAGGCCACGCTAAGAAGGTCGTCATCGGCAAGGAAGATACGACAATTATCGAAGGCGCCGGCGCTCCTGAAGCCGTTCAGGCTCGAATTGCTCAGATTAAGAAGCAGATTGAGAACACCGACAGCAGCTACGACCGCGAAAAGCTACAAGAGCGATTGGCTAAGCTTTCCGGCGGCGTTGCCGTTATCAAAGTGGGCGCTGCGACTGAAACCGAGCTTAAAGAGAAGAAGCATCGCTACGAAGACGCACTGAGCGCAACACGCGCAGCCGTCGAAGAAGGCGTTGTTCCCGGCGGCGGTGTCACTTTCCTGAACATCATGCCCAAGCTCGAAGGTATCGGCGACGATGCTGACGAGAAGACCGGCGCTGCAATCGTCCGCAAGGCGCTTGAAGAGCCTCTTCGCCAGATCGCTTTTAATGCCGGTCTCGAAGGCAGTGTTGTGGTTGAAAAGGTTCGCGGCCTTAAGCCCGGCCACAGCCTCAACGCCGCTACCGGTGAGTATGGCGATATGGTCAAGTTCGGCGTTGTCGACCCGGCCAAGGTGACCCGTTCTGCCTTAGAGAACGCAGCCTCCATTGCCGGTATGGTCTTAACGACCGAAGCGCTCGTCGCTGAAAAGCCCGATACCAACAAGCCTGCTCCTATGCCTGGTGGCCCAGGTGGAATGGGCGGCGGTATGGGCGACTACGGAATGTAGTTTCGGCCATCAACCAAACCCAAAATCAGCCCGACGCACCACGTCGGGCTGATTTCTTTTAACTATGTCATTGCGAGGAAGGGTTTGTGCCCGTGGCAATCTCCTCCTGATCTTATGGCTAGAGGGGACTTATCAGAAGGAGTCTCTAATCGATACGGCCCGGAGGTCTACTCAGGGATACGGGGTTTTCTTTAGAATGAGTGTAAAAGAAAGGCTCCATGGCTAACCTCTAATTCCTTGCTTGCCTAGTAACGGGAGGATGTGCTAATATTTCTTTCACGTGTCTTAAAAGGAGCTGTTTGTTATGCGTGCCGGAACTCCCCTAACCAATCGCCCTGATACCCGCAGATTGCCTGTAATTGCGATTGTGGGGCGACCAAACGTGGGTAAATCCACCCTTTTTAACCGAATGGTCGGACGGCGGATTGCCGTTGTTGAGGATACTCCCGGAGTGACTCGCGATCGGCTTTATGCTGAGGCGGAATGGCGGGGTATTCAATACAGCGTCGTCGACACCGGAGGGGTTTTAGTTCAAAACGAAGACCCTCTAATCGAACAGGTTCGCGTCCAGGCACAGGTGGCAATAGAAGAAGCGGATGTAATCCTGTTTGTAACAGACGTAGTTGAAGGGGTCACACCTGCTGATCAGGAATTGGCCGATTTGCTCCGTGGTTCGGGTAAGCCCATCATAGTTCTTCCTAACAAAGCGGATAACGATAAGCTTTGGGATGAGGCGAGCGAATTTTATGCTCTTAACATTGGCGATGTAATGCCGATATCCTCAGTGCATGGTAGTGGTATTGGAGATGTGCTTGATAAGGCAACCATTCTACTTCCTCGAGCAAAAAGCGATGAGGCAGAAGAAGAGGGTATTAAACTTGCCATTATTGGTAGGCCAAACGTCGGCAAGTCTTCCCTCATAAACGCCATCACCGGTGAAACTCGCGTAATTGTTTCAGATATCCCCGGCACAACTCGCGATCCGATCGATACCTTCATCGAATGGGATAACCATCCCATCACGTTGATCGATACGGCAGGGTTGCGTCGACCAGGTAAGGTGCAGGGTTCAATTGAATTTTATATTACCCTTAGAGCTCAACGAGCGCTCGATCGCGCCGATGTCGCGATGGTGGTTATCGATGGCAGCGAAGGACTAACCGATGGCGACAAACGCGCTGCACGTTATGCTCATGAGCGTGGGCGAGCAATGGTCTGGGTGGTCAACAAATGGGACCTCGTTGAACCGCCTGACGGCAATCCCCACCAACGCAGCGATTTGAAAATTGAATTTGCCCAGAAGATCGCCGACCAGATGCCAAGCACCGCCTATGCGTCTGTGGCTTTTGTGTCGGCCTTAAAACACACAGGATTAGACCCAATGCTCGATACCGCCATAGAAGCGGCAGATAATCACGCATTCCGAATCAGCACCGGCCAGCTTAATCGTATCATCCGAGACGCGGTTTTCGAGCGTCCGCCGACATATAAAGGTGACCCTCTGAAGGTCTACTACGCAACGATGCCTTCAACCCGTCCGCCAACGATACTTCTCTTCGTCAACAATCGAGAACGGCTGCATTTTAGCTATAATCGATATTTAGAGAATTGCATTCGCCGAGAATTCCCTCTTTCCGGCACCCCTCTTATCCTTAAGACCAAACTTTCCGGCGGTCATGAGCGAAATGAAAAGAAGGGTAAAAGATAATTTGCCGTGTCAATACGGCAAATTATCCCTTCAAACCATTTGCTTGACCTCAATGCAAAGTAGCGGTAAAATGAGTGTAAGGGAATGTGCTACAGAACCTGCATATACTCTAATAACAAACTCAAATCGCTGATTTTATAATTATATGGTCAAAATTGCTTTTCTTCATTCAGAGCTTATGGTGGGCGGCGCTGAGCAGATGCTCCAAAACGTAATGACACGCATGGATCGTACTCAGCTCGAACCTCTTGTAGCCACCCTTTATAACCGCGGTGTCATCGGTGAACAGTTAGAATCAAAGGGCATTAAAGTGCATGCCCATATGGCTCGGTCGAAGTGGGATCCCTTCGTAGGTTATCGCCTAATGCGTTTGTTTAAAAAAGAGAACGTTAAGGTTATTTATGTGGGCGATAGCGCACTGCCGATGTTTTGGGCAGGCTGGATAAGGCGGCGTAACCCTCAAATCAAGCTCGTTATCGCTTTTCACTCCACCGGAAAGATAGGCAATGTGATTCAATTCGCCATCGCTAACAGAATGGCTTTTCCTGTTACGGATCGCTTCATTGCTTTGGCAGAAACGCATAGAGAGTTTCTTTGCAAGAACTTTAAGTTACCAAAGAACAAGTTCAGCATTGTTGCAGGATGCACTGATACCGAGCGTTTCCAGCCAATTGATGATAAAGGAACTGCCAAGAAGGCTGTCGGGATTGAACCTGATGCGCCTGTCGTTGGAATTGTTGCTGCCTTACGGCCTGAAAAGAACCATTCGTTATTCATTAAAATGGCCGCTACCCTACATTCAAAGTTCCCAAAAGCCAAATTTATCATTGTAGG
>JBAXQP010000193.1 GCA_037131655.1 bacterium
AATAAGGGCAACAGGAGAGCAGGCGCAATGCAAAGCAGTTTTCAAGCTGCGTGTTGGAGGAGAATTTTCAACACGTTCAGTCAATTCATCCAGCGACACTAAACGCCTACGGTGTGAAACCTCCTCCTGTTTGTTTTCTAATATTTCATGCAAGATGCTCATTTTTTTGTCTCGGAAAGCGAGATATCCTCCTTAGAATTACCATTAATCGACGTGAGAGAATTCGATGAATTCCTGAAGTTTTCGTTTGGCTGCGCCTGATTTCAAGGTCTCGAGCGAAATCTGAACGGCGTCCTGTAAGTTCGGCGTTTTGCCGCCAACCCAGATAGCAGCGGCTGCATTAAGCACGATTGCCCGTTGACATGGCGATGATTCTTCCCTGAGTGAATTCCTAAGCATGACGGCGTTCTCATCAGGCGTTTGCCCTGCCGCAATTTCACTAATTTGAACACGTTTAATGCCAAATTCTTCCGGCTCGATGGACTGCTCTGTTATATGGCCATTATCCAAGCATACCATCAATGTCTGACCAATCGGCGACATTTCGTCAATGCCATCAATTCCAAAAGCAACAACCGCCTTTTCGCACCCAAGCTGGTTCAGTACGTCAGCTGCTAACCGAACAAATCGATAATCGTAAACACCCATAAACTGACGTTTCGCCTGAGCAGGATTGGTCATGGGGCCCACTAAATTGAAAAATGTTCTTACCCCAATCTCTCGCCGGGGAGCGGCGGCATATTTTAATGCCGGATGGTGCTTTGGAGCAAACATGAATCCGATGCCGATTTTATCGATAGAGTCGGCTATTTGCTCCGGGGTGCGTTCAAGATTCACTCCTAACGCTTCGAGCACATCTGCGCTACCGCATTTGCTGGACATCGCTCGATTGCCGTGCTTAGCAATCGGAACTCCAGCTGCGGCAGCAACAAAAGCGGAGGCGGTTGAAAGATTAAAAGTTTGAAGTTTATCCCCGCCTGTGCCGCATGTATCGACAAGATCAGGGCTTTTGGCGTGTACGGGCACAACACGATCCCTCATCGCTTGGACAAATCCCGCGATTTCCTCCGCGGTTTCACCCTTTATTCGAAGGATTCCCAGCAGAAATCCAATCTGTGCGGCTGTCGCAAGCCCGTCAACAATCTCCCCCATGACAGACTCTGCCTCTGCCGATGTCAAATTATTCCCGCCGATAATGTGCGCAAACGATTCTTGAATAGTCATAATAAGTTGCTACACATCATTGTAACATGCTTTTGCCCCCAACGCAATTACCAGGGGGAGAGTATTCAGCAATTAGCTGTCAGCCATCAGCTAAAAAGGATTTTCGTGTGTTAGCGGCGAATACAATAATCATTATCTATCCAAAGGAGTCAGCGCCACATGATCGTTCTACCCATCAAGTCTTACTTTTACGACTATGACCTTGGACAGGTTATTAGCAATATCACCTTCGTTCGATGGCTTGAGCATGGACGGTGTTATTTGTTGGATAATTCGCCTTGGCCTGTCACGCGGCTATTCGAGAATAAGATGTCGCCGATTGTGATGGAGACACGGATTGAGTATAAACGTGTCATGCGGCTCGGGATGGATGTACAGCTTAAGATGTGGTTGGGAGGTCTGAGGCGATCGGGATGGACGCTGGAATTTGAATTTGTTGAAGTCGGAAACGATGCCCCTATCGTGCGAGCCACCCAAAGCGGATGCTTCGTCAACCTCGACACCATCCGCCCCGTACCTATCCCAATAGAACTCCAAGACTACTTCCGCGAAGTCCTTCAACCATAAAAGGTAACATGCCCTAGAGGGGATTTGAAATGAACCAATTTCTACAATCAGTCGCCGAATACCTAAAGCAACACAGACCGGATGTGCAGATTTTGCGCCATTCTGGCGAGGAAGATAGCTTCGAGAGCTTCCCAACACCAGTCAGCAAGCAGGGAGACCATCGGTTAGTCGAAGACAGTATTCTAACTGCCCATACCGTCCCAACTGATGGAGAGCCGACTGCGTTTACCCATTTTCTGGATGGTATTCAAAGAACAATTGATTTATATTTCGACGAGATTGTGCCGGTGGTTTATGGCTATACGGCAGCGGCCATTCGTCGAAGGGTTGACCGCCAAATGACTAGTGATGACGGTTGGCAGAATGAACGTCAGGCGCTCTATCTTCCCCGTGATTTGGTTGATATTAGCGATATGGTTCGCTTCGGGATTGACTGCAAAGTAACCGACCCTGAATTCGATGGAGAAGGTATCCCTCCTCTGGGTGTCATGAAGCAAGCCGCTGCACGTGAGGTCGCGAATGTTCGCGAAGCGCTTGAAATCAAACTGGCCCGCAACTGGCTTCATGAATATGGACGTCTTGGGACATTTCGGCTAATGGTTGACGGTTCGATAACGGATTTATGCGATGAAGGGCAAACGGATATGCCGATCGTTGGAGTAGCCAAATCGCACAACACACAATATTTCAATAAATCCGAAGACCTCCTGAAAATTTATCGCCTAAAGCCAGGCGAGAGATCAAGTGTATTTATCCCTATAAGTGGAAAACGGCAGCAGGTCTACAGTTGGTACTTACGGCTTCGATGGCAGGCGGGTGCGGGACCTACATTTGGGCTTATTCGTGTTGAGGCGCCGCCGGATGCGGGGATATTGGAGCTTGTTGACCAGGTTTCGGCATGGTTGATGCAGGAAAGCCAGCCAATCAGCCTTCCCGATAGCCGTTATGACCGGCTCTTATACCCGATTTATAATGTCGAACAATATCTCAAGAGTCAAGCGCCTAGCCACACTGTAATTCAAGCGTCATTATCCGCCCTAAGCGCAAGTAAAGCGGTACAATGATAACAGGCTTAAGACCTTTCCTAAGCTCGGATGACCCGAACGCTTGGCGAATAAATTCGCAGCTAATAGTAGCTAAGTCCGCCTACGCGGACTCTTTTGGAATAACCCACGCAGGTGGGTTTTGCTCTTACGAGCTGCGGTTTTAACCGCAAAACACGATACTGATAACAGGCTAAAATCAACTCAAACGGGGACTGACAGATGGTTACTGAACTCATTAAATTGGATGGACACGTTATTGACTCGCTCACACTTTCAAAGGTGCTGGACCTAATCTATCAGCACGGCGTGGATATGGACATCCAACAATGCTACATCGGGCACACGAAGGCCGAACCGAGTCACGTCGAGATACTTGTAAAAGCAGAAACGCAGGAAAAACTCGATAAGGTGCTTCACGATGTCCAACAGCATGGCGCCGAGGTGTCTTATGCTCCCGCAACACTGACCGAGGCTGAAAAAGATGGCGTTCTCCCCGATAACTTCTACTCGACAACCAACCTGGAGACATTTGTACGCATTGATGCCAAATGGGTGTTAGTTGACCCTATCGAGATGGACTGCGGTGTCAAAGCCTATCAAGATAAAGGCGAATGGAAGGCGACCACTGTTCCCATCCACCGTGTCAAAGCCGGAGATTTGCTCGTGATTGGCTATGTTGGAGTTAAAGTAACCCCACCTGCAAGACGAGAATCCTCGGATGTATTCGCCTTTATGGGCAGTGATGTCTCTTCTGAGAAGCCAAAAGAGCGCATCGCCCGAGGTGTGGCAGAAATTATTATGCGCGCCAAATCTCAAGGTCAGAAAATTTTAATCGTCGGCGGCCCCGCTATCGTACACACCGGAGCGGCTCATAACCTTGAAGACCTCATTCTAGGCGGTTGGGTGGATATTCTTTTTGCAGGAAATGCCTTGGCGACCCACGATATCGAAAGCGCTCTGTTAGGCACTTCCCTTGGCATTAACCTCGAACATGGCTCTCCAGTTCAACATGGACATGAAAACCACCTGAGAGCCATCAATAAAATCCGCTCAGTTGGCGGTATTCGTCAAGCTGTCGAGCAAGGAATTTTAACAAAGGGAATCATGCATGCTTGCGTAGTAAAAGGCATCGATTTTGTTCTAGCTGGAAGCATTCGCGATGATGGTCCTTTGCCTGATGTCATCTCTGATAGTGTGAAGGCGCAAGACATCATGCGTGAAAAGGTGCGCGGGGTTGGTGTTGCGCTTATGATTGCCACAACATTACATTCAGTTGCAACCGGCAACCTGCTCCCCGCCAGCGTGACCACAGTTTGCGTTGACAGTGATGCCGATACTGTCATCAAACTTGCCGACCGCGGCTCCCACCAGGCTTATGGGCTTGTAACCGATTGCGAGTTCTTCTTGAAAGAATTGGCCGGCAATTTAATTAGAGGCTAAAAAGAGATTGAAAAACCAATGGACGATAATATTAATTCTGAAGATGAATATCCGCTAATTCTTGGTTTTGACGATATACCGGGCACCCTTCACTGGATTCGAGAGGGACTAGATACGCTCGTTGGCCGCATCGATACTAAGTTGGCGAAAACTTATAATCAACGTTGGTTTGTTCTGAGAAATCTGGCCAAAAGGACCAGTGTCGAAATCGAACGACTTGAAGGTTGGACTGATGCCTCCCCTGATCTGATAGCCTATCCTGCCAGAAATCTTTTCGAGCTAAACATCACCACAGGATATGTCCTCCTGTCGGAGCAAAACTGCCTCCAATTCACCGCCGAGCAGGAAGCTGAAGATGTCGAGATCATCAAAAATGCCCTCATGCTTCGTGAAGAAGAGCCGGATGTAACTGTTTGCGAGGAAATGAGCAAGCAACACGAACAAATCATGGCCCGCCATGCCGGCAGACTGCATGAAGCCCATGTATCAGTCGCAAAAATGGCAAATTCTGTGGATAAAGACTGCCTCTATGAATCCTTCTACAAGTTCTATTCCAAATTCGTCCACCCCACCGCCTGGCTAGTCAACACCGACTGGGAATCCAGCGCCGACGACTTCCGAGCCATCTTCCTCAAAAAAGCCCTGGTAGACGCCGCCGACGTCCTAGGCCAAATCGGCGAAGCCTTCAACCAAGACCGCTAAGGATTCGCAGGTCGAATGAGGTTTGCTTCTTCGATTAAGGAGTGTTTTTTGCAGAGGTATTGGAAGGTTTCCAGTGCGCTTAGGTGGCTTTCATCTAAGGCATAGTTCATGATTTCGCAGAGGTATTCCTGGCAGACGGGTTCGGGCCAGTTCAGACGAGTTGATTCGTGCTGAGCGATGATTTCCATTCTTGATTCGCCATACGCTCTTGCTTCCTGAAGGGCTTGGATGAGGGGGCGTGTTA
>JBAXQP010000194.1 GCA_037131655.1 bacterium
CGCTTCATCCTATCTCTGACTTGGAACGGCTTATTTCAAGGGCTGCAACCGGCACCGCTAACCCACGTGATTTAGTGGCGTTACGTCGTTCGCTTCATATGCTGCCATTGCTGCGAACTCATATTGAGAACTGTTCGGCCGATCGGCTAAAAACTCTGTCGACTTATATTGCCCCTATGGATGAGATGACCGAACTGCTCGATAAAGCGCTTCCTGATGAACCACCGATGCAAATTCGTGAAGGCGGCATCATCCGCGACGGTTATTCCTATGAACTTGACACCCTGAGACAGCAAAGCGGTAAGGGAAAGAAATTCATCGCCGAGCTTGAACTTCACGAACGTGAACAAACAGGGATCAACTCCTTAAAAGTCGGCTTCAACGCAGTTTTCGGTTACTATATCGAGATCCCAAAAAGCCAGATTGCCAAAGTACCTGCTGAATATGATCGTAAGCAGACAACTGCAAACGCCGAACGCTATACCACCGTAGCGCTTAAAGAATATCAGGTTATTGTCAGCGGGGCCGAAGATCGAATCCAGCAGTTAGAATACGATCTCTTTGTAGAGCTTCGAGCGAAAGTAGCCCAACATGCTTCGCGAGTGCTCCAGATTGCGCGAGCGGTTGCGGAGATTGATGTGCTGACTTCATTTGCCGAAATATCCGTCCGTAACCATTACACCCGTCCGGTGATTATCACCGAAAACGCAATTGCTATCAAAGGGGGTCGCCATCCTGTCGTGGAGCACTTCCAACCCGATATTTCCTTCGTCCCCAACGACTGCGTGCTCAACGATGACGACCAGCGCTTAATCGTATTGACCGGGCCGAATATGTCAGGCAAATCAACCTATCTTCGCCAAACCGCTATTATTGCGCTTATGGCCCACATGGGTTGTTTTGTTCCTGCTGATGAAGCTTGCACGGGATTAGTCGATCGCATCTTTACCCGAGTAGGGGCGCGAGATGAGCTGACAACCGGCCAATCCACGTTCATGGTCGAGATGAGTGAAACAGCCAATATCTTAAATAATGCCACTCCCCGCAGCTTAGTTGTGTTAGACGAGATTGGCCGCGGAACCAGCACATACGATGGCATGGCAATCGCCCGCGCAGTAGCTGAATCACTGGTCGAAATCGGATGCAAAACCCTTTTTGCCACCCATTACCACCAACTCAACGATCTCGCTGATCAGATGTCGGGTGTGTGCAACTTTAGAGTAGCGGTCAAAGAACAGGGTGATCATGTGATTTGGCTTCATAAAGTTTTGCCGGGCGGAACAGATAGAAGCTATGGGATTCAAGTGGCAAGAATGGCTGGGGTTCCTCGCAGTGTAGTTGAGAGGGCTACTGAAATCCTACTCGAACTTGAGCAACGCGCCCCGCTGGAGCCGCTGCATATCGAAAAACGAAAGAAGCTCCAATTAACTCTCTTCGAAGCCGAACAATCGCCCATCCTCGAAGAACTTAAAAAGCTTAACCTCAGCGAAATGACCCCCGTAGAAGCCTTAATGAAACTAGACGAATGGCGCCGCAAACAGCAGGGTCAGAAGTAAGCTAAGGCACCTGGGCAGGAGTAGATGGATTTTGAGGTTGAAGAAGATAATTGATCCGTTGTCGAGCGATATCGGCTATTGAGTTATCATCCGGAGCCACATCTCTCGCCTCTTGGTAATCCTTTCTTGCATTATCGTAATCACCCGCACTTTGCTTTATAGCGCCGCGATCGAGCAGAATTATTCCTAAATTGTGGCGATATTCTTTCTCTTTTGAACTTTTAGTAAATTGAATGGCGCTGCGCATATCTTCGACCGCATCGTCCAAAAGGTAAGGACTCGCCTGGTTTAGCTTAAACCAAGAATGGTAAAGCACACTGCGGCGGCTATATGCTTCCGCTTTATCATTCGTATCAAGCTTAAGAGGTGGGGTGCGCTGTTCCATTAGAATAACTCGTGACAACAGCTCTTGGCATTCTGTATAGCGCCTCAAATCATAGAGTAAACCGGCTGTGTTGATATAGCAAACCGCCAGATTATGGGTGAGCACAGAGGTATAGTTATCGGTTTTTGCTTGCCTAAGTAACGATTCGTATCCGGAGGAGGCTGAAGTGTAGGCTTCAATTGCGCTTTCGTATTTCCCTTGTTGGATGAGCGCTGCAGCATTCTTTACTATCTTCTCAACTTCTGCTGCTTGCTTACTCAATTGATCATCTATGGCCTGAGCTTGATTATTCGAATAAGCCTTATTAATCCCTAAGATAACCCCCAATATAATCCCAATCAGCGCCAATCCGATGACGATGGTCGCGATAAAACGCCCAACAAAAGCTTTGGTAGCTGCACTCATCATTGGCGGACGAGGCGCTCGTGGGATCATCCATGGATCTGGATAACCAACTGGAGGCTGACCCGGCATCGGTGGAGCGTAGGGATTCGGCATGTAGGGATGCGGTTGATATGCCCCATAGGGATTAGGGGGTGGAACGCCATAAGGATCGGGAGGCGGAACAGGTCCCGTCAGCCCATAGGGAGTTCCCATCGGACCGGAAGCCACCCCTTGCTTAAGCTGCTGTTCAGCGATATGCAAATCGTCTAAAACTTCCTGAACCGTCTGATAGCGCAAGCTCAAGCTTTTTTCCAACAGCTTTCGTATAATCTGCTCAATCGGGAACGAAACCCCTGGAGGAGCAGGAGCCTCAGTATTCATGATGTTGTAGGTAATCGTGACTACGCTGTCGCCAAAGAATGGCTTACTGCCTGTGAGCATCTCGTATAAGACAACCCCCACCGAAAACAGATCACTTCGAACATCGATTTCCTTGCCAATGACCTGCTCAGGGGACATATAGCTTGGAGTACCGAAAATCTGCCCATCCACTGTAATAGAAGGTTCAAAAGTAAGTCGGGCAATACCAAAATCAGTCAGCTTTACGCGCCCATCGGGAAGTAAGTGGATGTTATCAGGCTTGATGTCTCTATGAACTACACTATGCTGATGGGCGAATTTCAACGCTTCGAGAACATCTTTAATGATCGGGAGCGCCTCGTCAACTTCGAGAAAACCTCTATCAATTCGCGCTCGAAGAGTTTCCCCTTCCAGATATTCCATCGCGATATAGTAGCGGCCATCATCCTCACCGACATCGTAGATGGTGACGATATTGGGGTGAACGAGCATACCCGCCGCCTTCGCCTCTCGCTTAAATCGGCGAATGCGTTCAGCACGCTGTTGATCCGTTGCTCCACCCTGAAACACAAGCTCTTTGAGCGCAACCCGCCGGTTCATCTGGGAGTCGTATGCCTCATAGACGATGTCGTTGCTGCGCGCAATCTCGCGTATGATTTGGTATTTACCAATTATTTGAGCCGGTACGCTCACAATTACCCCTGTTAATTACCGAATTCAAGACTACGCAATGCGTTCGGGTCCTGTCGCCAATCTCGACGAACCTTGACCCACAATTCTAAATACACTTTTTGTTCGAGGGCTTCCTCTATTTCTTCCCGGGCCAATTGACCAATTTGTTTCAACATAATCCCACCTTGCCCGATAAGGATCCCTTTTTGACTGTCTTTCTCTACATATATTGTTGCCCCGATATGCACTACACCATTAGTCCGTTCTTCCCATAATTCGACTAATACTGCCACAGAATGAGGAACTTCCTGTCGCGTTTTGTGTAGAACCTTCTCGCGGATCAGTTCGGAAGCAAATATACGCATACTCTGATCGGTGACTTGATCCTCTTCAAAAAGTGGCGGCCCCTCGGGCAAGACATTATTAATCTGATCGAGGAGTTTATCAAGATTGACTTTTCTTAATGCCGTAGTCATCATCCAATCGACGTGCTTAACCAAAGCTTGATACGCTGCGACGTTCGATTCAACCCTTTCAGCTTTTAGCTTGTCCATTTTGTTCATAACAAGAATCACTGGAGGAACATGATCATTGTTGAGTATCTGCGCAATCTTTCTGTCCTCAAAGTCCGGCAATCGAGAGCCATCGACCATGAAGAGGATCACATCCCCATCGGTAACGGCCTGCTGAGCCGTTTGGATCATCAGCTGCCCAAGTTTATTGTGAGGCTGGTGTATACCCGGGGTATCAACGAAAATCACTTGAGACTTCGGCAAGGTTAAAATACCCAATACCCGACGGCGAGTTGTCTGAGGCTTTGAAGAGACGGCGCTCACCTTCTGCCCCACCAAAGCGTTAATTAACGTGCTTTTCCCCACGTTGGGCTTGCCGACCACTGCGACAAAACCTGTCTTATAATCCGGCGCAACAGATGCTAAATCCACTTTAAGCCTCACTTTATTACATATCTCATATGTTAGACGAACAAATACCAAACTTCAGTCGCCCCATTATACCTACGTAACCCTTTTCTCTCAGACTCCAAGCTTTGTGTTAATTTTTTTCTCATCTATATGACTTGCAAGTATAAAGCTATAGGATGCACAATACTAGTATTAACTCTTTAACGCATCTACAAACGGTACAATGTGCTGGAAAGTTATATTTGAAGTTGAGCTTGGTCATAATGTCGAATTGCCTTGTTGATAAAAACTTGAATATCAATAAGAAGGAACAGGGAGCTGCTTTGGCAAATGGGAGATTAACATCTTTCGCCATCCCTCTAAAGGAGGCGCTTAATGTTCCGGTTTCGTTATGATATTGAAGAATACGGTTGGGCTACTGCTTGGGTCGGAAACGATGTGGAGCAGCGAGAATTGCGCGTCTCATGTCTTCATGAACCTTTAAGCAAAATGGCTTGGCTTGCTTGTTATTTAATGGATGGAGAAAATGCCGGCAATGCACTCTATGACAGAGTAGAAGGTCATGTTCTCTTTCAAGATGAACCGGGGGCTCATTGGCTGATTATCGAAGAACCGATGCCTGATGTTCAGCGGCAAGGTTCGGGAGAGATCATTATTGACTATGCGCTTACCCCTGAAGCTCCTATCGGGTTCAGTCTTCAAAGGCATAGCGAATACTTCTTCGGCACCGGCATACCCGCAACTGCCACTGAAATTATGCGAGGCAACACAACCGTTCGTCAATTCAGTCAATCGGTGCTTGAAGAACTTCAGCGTTTATTGAATATCCATAGCTTTTCTGGTTTCCGCGAACGTTGGATTGAATACGAGTTCCCCCTAACAGAAACTGCCCGTCTTGCCAAACTCCTTGGCCACAAATCCTTCGATATTCGTTTATAA
>JBAXQP010000195.1 GCA_037131655.1 bacterium
ATTATCGATACAATAACGGTACCGCGTTAATGCTTCGTGTATTGCACGTAATTCGTCCAAGTGTGGGTGGTATGTTGCGGTCAGTGGAACTGCTGACATCGCATCTTGGCGAGCATAATATCAAGGCCGATATTGCAGACAAAGACCTCATCCCTGCCCGCCCTTCGTTTGGTCAAGATCGCAAGGCTGCTCATCAGCTTCGTTTAATCGCAAAAGATTACGATCTCATTCATGCTCACGGCTATCGCGGGGCATGGGTTGCCGGATGGGCGCTTAATTCAATAAAACCATGGATATGGACAGCTCATAATTTATATTCAATTCCATCCGGTTCAATAGCGCGTCTATTTATCAATACGATCTTCCATCGTCTTGAACGATCGTCTCGCGCTTGCATCGCTGTCTCAAAGGCTGTCGCCTTATCTCTTGAGAAATCAGGAATTGAAAAGACTAAAATTAATGAGATTTATGGAGGAATCGACTTAAGCGCCTTCGAAAATGAAACAAAAAAGACAGAGGCCCGTCAAAGTCTGGGAATAGCGGAGATAGCCCCTACTATTGCAGCCGTTGGACGGTTTGCGCCAGAAAAAGGCTTTGATATAATGCTTCAAGCAATGGAAATATTATGGGACACAGTACCCGACGCGATCGCTTTATTTGCCGGTGATGGGCCTATGCGAGAGGAATTAATGAAGCAAACCTGCAAGCTATCTAAGCCGGATCAAATACGATTCCTGGGGTTTATCAACCCCCCAGATGATGTTTATGCGGCCGCAGATGTGGTTTGTGTCCCATCTAGGGCTGAAGGCTTAGGGATGACGGCTATCGAAGCGATGGCTTCCTCTCGCCCTGTGGTGGCTTTTAATGTCGGTGGACTTTCTGAAGTCATTTCAAATGAACGAACCGGCTTGATTGTTGAGCCTAATAATCCGGATGCACTAGCACAATCGTTAGCTCTATTATTAAAGGATCGATCAAAAGCGATGACTTTAGCGCTAGCTGGACGACAATATGCCTGTCAACAATTTGATATCCGAAGAACAGCATCTGAGACAGCATCCTTGTATCAGAAGGTGATTACAAGTGCGTAGCCTATTGTGTCTAATTATTATCATCTTATCCTGCATTGCGAATGCAATCCCTAAGCTAGTGGTTGTTATCGTTCCAGATGCCACCCTAAACGAAGCCTATGAAATCACTGCGCCCCTCTCTATCGAACGGCAATATTCAATTAGTTGGATTGTTGGACGCACGAGACGCCTTCCTATGCAAATGGAAGGCAATGGCGCTGCCAATATGCTTACAATCGCCGCCGGTGGTCAGGTTGCAGCTTCAGATGAATTCGAAACAGCCCCTGCAAGGCCAGACTGGGCTTCACAATGGCAATCACTAATCAAGTCTCATCATGGCATCGATGCTTGGGGACAAATAGGTCAACTTGCTGATATTATTCATTCAAATGGGATAAAAACGGCTGTCATTGGCAACAGCGATCTACCCTATCACCCTATTCGATACGGGCGATTATTGGCTAGCGATTCTTCAGGGAATGTCGATAATGATATGAGCGCCCTCCCGCCTGCTCAAAATCCTCAATCACCTTATGGCCTTCAATCAAACCTATTGACCATAGAAGATAGCTACATAGAAGCCAGCCGACATTGTCAATTCATCGTTATTGAGATAGGCGACATTCTCCGCGCGGATCGATATGAGCCAATGTGCACTCCAGAACAAGCTCAAATCATGCGAAGGATGGCTGTTATCCGCACAAAACAAATTGTAGACCGACTCCAAGGTCGTTTCCAGAAGCTAATTCTACTCGCGCCTCAATCAGGCTTTCAACCTGAACGCAATCGAATCTTTCCCCTGATCATTGCAACCAATAAGATCGCTAATTCAAAAAGCCTCTTGACTTCAAATAATACTCATATTCAAGGATTAATCACGAATTCCGATCTCACCCCAACGATTCTGCAAGCGATGGAATTGAATTTACCGAAGAATTTGATCGGACAGCCTGCGATCGAAAAACAAAGCTCATACCCGATCCAAACACTCGAAGACCTCAAAGCAAAGTGGGAGTGGCAATCTTCCGCATGGACAGCATGGATCGGCTTGTCTCTTTTTTGCACATTTACAATTGTTGCCGGATATTGGCTCTGGCGACGAACTCGTAATATGATTTGGCTTCAAACCGCTTCTTATCTCTGTATTATGCGTTTGCTGATTCCTGCAATTCTTGATGTCGCCCCCGGAGCGGTATGGTCAAACATCATGATGCTGACAGGCTATTTTATCGCTCTCGCCCTTATATTTGCTGGAAAATCACCCGTTCCTTATTGCTTGATTGCACTCATGTTTTTAGTCGATTGGGCTTTAGGTGGTCTAATTTCTGGAAGAGCTGCTTGGGGTCCTAACCCAGCTCATGGAATTCGATTTTACGGGGTTGGTAATCACTCGGCTGCAGTTGGGCTTGGAGTAATTTTATTAGCAGGAGCGATGATTTTACGTAGAAACCCATCAGCTCGTTGGATCGTCTTAACTCTTGTTCTAGTGTTTCCATTATTAATGCTCCGCGGAGTAAACGCTTGCATAGCCCTTGCAGGACTTGCGAGTTTTGTAACGGGATGGTGGCTTTTATTCCCGAGCAAGCTATCCCGCTGGTTAATTGCTATCGCTGCAGTAGCTTTGATGATTCTATTGATTGCTTTTGCACCTGGCCATATCAGCCGAATAATATCATTAGGATCCGACCCGTTACTTAGAACAGTAATCGGGAAATTTCATACCAATATGAGAGTTTTATTTTCAGAATGGGGATTGCTTCTCTTAACAGGACTGTTCGCAGCACGTTATTTTGAGTTACGAAGTCCAAAGCCATCCAACTCGGTGCGTTCTTGGTTAACTGCATGGAATATCGCTTTGCTTGTAGTCTTCCTAATCGAAGATATCGGGGCAATAATGGTAGCGCTAATGCTGATTTTTCGATTTGCCCTGTCAATTCAGTTGTTTACGCCTTTTTCCGAGCGAATTAAGCATCGACGTGAATTGAATCAAGGGCGCTTGTAGATTGCAAGTTGTTTTGAAGGGTAAAATTTATTATACATTTCTAGCTTTGCAAGCGATTTGCCAGTCTAGGCCAAAGTTAGGCTCACAGAATGGCACACACGCTTTGGCGAAGCGTTTACATAAGCAAAATAGCTACATCAATGAAGAGGTGAAAGATACATGCGTTTGAAGGAATTATTAATGGTACTGGCTGTCGGCGCGGTAGCCTTGGCATTTGCCGTAGAAACACCTACACAGCCTACAACACCACAACAGGGCAATGTTACGCCTGCTAAACCACCGGTTGTCAAACCAACACCGCCTACAGGACCCAACATGGCACCTGGCATGGGAATGTACGGTCAACCTGAATTACCTGACATCAAAATAAATATCGAAAAGATTGTTCCCTTAACCCCCCCCACTCCGGATACTGTACTAGCAAAGGTTAACGGCGAAGTAATTTTAGCTAAAGATGTTTTTGCTACCGGTTATGACTGGTTTGTTGGCCCAACACTTGATGAGATGATCCTTTATAAGCTCATCGATCAAGAAGCGCGAAAGAACAAAATTAATGTCACCAATGCCGAAATCAAGGCGTTGCTGGAAGAAACCGTCAAAAACAGTCTGAGAATGGTACCTCCTGGTCGTACTTGGCAGCAGCAACTACAAGCTACGGGAATGCCTGTCTCCCGCTTAAAAGCTAGAGCGAGAGCTCAAGTTCAGTTAAAGAAGATTGTAACTCTGAAAGTGAACCTCAATGACTTTGTGCACGTTCGCCAAATTCTTATTAAAGCTAAGTTCACTAAAGCTGAAGAAGTTCAAAAGAATGACGATGAAGCTAAAGCTAAGATCGAATCGATTTTAAAGCAGATCAACGAAGGCATGAAGTTCGAGGACGCCGCAAAAGAGTTTAACGAGGACCCATCCACTAAGGCTACCGGAGGCGATCTTTTCTTCCGCGGCAAAATGGAAATGGACCCTGCTTTTGCTGATGTTGCATTCAAGCTAAAAACTGCCGGCGATGTCGGTGGACCTATTAAGACAGTCCAGGGTTACCATCTCATCCAACTAATCGCCTATGGCAAACAGGCCACCCCAGCAGAAAAGAAGGAACTCATTGATAAAGCAGTCAACCAGATGATGGGTGAGTATATCTATAATCTTCAGGAGATTGCGAAAATCATCAATAAAGTTGTTCCTGCCATTAAGCCTTCTGCAATGCCCGGCCGTGGCCCGCAGATGGCTCCATCTCGACCTTCTACAAACCCAACAGTGAGACCTGGTACTAAACCGACTCTCACACCAGTGCCGCCTAAGTAATCTAAATAATCCTTGTGAATAGAACATAATCGTCCCTCCCTTCCGGAGGGACGATTCCTAGAAGTTGTATTTTATATCGTCAGCGCATCAGAAGGAGTTTCTGCCTGAGGCGCGAAAATATCTTATGGAGGTGATATAGTGTCGAAACGAACATTGAACGTCGGATTGGTAGGTTTTCAGTTTATGGGAAAGGCGCATTCAAACGCCTATCGCCAGGTGGCCCGCTTCTTCGATATGGATATTGAACCTGTGATGAAAGGGATATGCGGACTAGGTGAAGAAGCTGTCCGATCTGCCGCCCAGAAATATGGATGGGAATCAGGGGAGACGGATTGGGAGAAATTCGTTGCTCGCGACGATCTCGATGTCATTGACATCGCTGCGCCCAACCATCTTCATGCCCCGATTGCCATCGCTGCAGCGAAAGCAGGCAAAATCGTCTTGTGCGAAAAGCCGTTGGCTAACACGCTCAAAGAGACCCGCGAGATGGTCAAAGCCGTTGAAGAAGCCGGAGTTCTCCATGGTCTTTATCATAACTATCGCAAGGTCCCCGCAGTTGCCCTCGCAAAGCAGATTATCAGCGAAGGCAAATTGGGTAAAATTTTCCACTTCCGAGGCACCTATCTTCAGGATTGGATTGTTGATCCCAATTTCCCATTAGTATGGCGTCTCCAAAAAGAACTGGCCGGTTCAGGCGCGCATGGTGACTTGAATGCGCACATCATCGACCTTGCCAGATTCCTCGTCGGTGAATTCGATGAAGTTGTTGGCCATATGGAGACATTCATTAAGAAGCGACCGATACTGGCTGAGACTGATGACCGCCTCGGC
>JBAXQP010000196.1 GCA_037131655.1 bacterium
TTTTGGACGCCGATTACCCCACAAAGTGGGTCAATTTTGCATGCCGATATACAGACTAAAACAGAATTTGACGCCAGACGGCTAAATTCCTCATTTTCACCTATATGCAAAAAGCTTAACGGGAAAACGATTAAGGCAAGTCCATCTTACAGCTTATCATTATCTGCTCATTGAGGCGTTCCGAAGCAGATTCTGAACCATCATCATCAACAAACAGGCGGTGCCACATTTCAAGTGCAAGTAAGGACCAGATGGTTCGGTTGTGATCGACTTTACCGCTAAGATGCTCATCGACGATTTGGGTGATTTCATTTGGATTGAAGTAGCCTCTTGAAAAAGCTTGATCGCTTAATAGATTATCTCTGATAAATTCATTTAGAGGACCAATGAACCATGGAGAGAGGGGAACAGTAAAGCCAACTTTTCGCCGGTAAATACATTCCATAGGGATATATTTCTCAGCGAGATTCTTGAGGATACGTTTTGTTTTAGTGCCTTTTACTTTATAGGAAGGTGGCAAACCTGCAGCCCATTCGACTAGTGTATGGTCGAGATAGGGTACTCTCGCTTCTACACTGCTGCCCATGCTCATGCGATCCCCTTTAATTAATAGATCATCAACCAACCATGTGTGTAAATCAGCGTATAACATACGATCAAGTGAATTATTGCTGTCGCAGCGCATTATCTCTTCGCCCATTCGTTTAGGTGCATTGCCATTCACCAATTCATTCTTGAACTCTGACCGCAACAGTCTGGATAATCCTTTAGTATCAAATGCTGAAAACCATGAGACGAAGCGCTCTTCTTGAGAAGACTCAGAAAGTGTCTCAAGAGCAACACGAAGTCGTCTGCCAGAGAAGGGAAGAACAGCGGCGCTTGATCTTAGCAACTTTTGGCGTATCCCTGAAGGTATCCAATCAAGATAGCGAGAGAATTGATCGAAAGCACACTTGGGGTAACCGGCAAAGAGTTCGTCTCCTCCCTCCCCTGTAAGCATAACAGTTACTCCCTCACGTTTTGCATACTTACAGATAAGATAGGTTGGAATAGCAGACGATTCAGCTATTGGTTCATCGTAAATCCAGCAAATCCTGGCGAATTCTCTGAGGAAATCATTAAAACCAACCACTTGCTCGAAGTGCTGGGTATTATACAATTGTGCAACTTGACGAGCATAAATAAGTTCGCTATATTCAGGTCTATCAAAGCCAATGGAAAATGTGCGTACCTTTTCTTTATTTCCCGATTCCTGTCTCAAACGTTCCATATAAGCAACAATCAAACTGCTATCAACACCGCCGGAAAGTTGCGCTCCCAGAGGAACATCCGACATTAGATGGTCTTTCACAATATTTGAAAGACGGTGGTCCAACTCATTGGTAGCCTCTTCGTAACTCGGCATTGGCTGATGGCGCTGAAAGCTAACATCCCAATAGCGGTTAGGCTGAATATTTTTGCTTTTATCGAGTTGGAGCTCAATGTAATGACCTCCTGGGAGCTTTGAAACATTTTTAAATAATGTAAGAGGGGATGGGACATATCTGAAAGCAAGAAACTGAGCTAATGCATCTCGGTCGACATTACGTTTCGAAAGTCCGGGATAGCATAGCATGGCTTTTATTTCACTAGCAAATATGAATACATTCCCATCGCTCCACCAATAGAGAGGCTTAATTCCAACCCGATCTCTGGCTACAAACATGCTCTGTCGCTTAGAGTCATAAATTGCAAAGGCGAACATACCCTGCAACTTTTTAACAAGTTCCATACCGCCCCATTCCTCATAACCATGCACGAGGACTTCAGTATCACATCTCGATTGGAATTTATGACCAGCACGTTCAAGCTCACGGTGAAGTTTCATGTGGTTATATATTTCGCCGTTGAAACATGCCCAAACATCCCCTGTTTCATTAGGCATCGGTTGAATACCACCTGATATGTCGATAATTGAGAGGCGAGTGTGTCCAAACCAGCAGGATTCATCTGACGAGTGCCAGCTTCCCTGGCTATCTGGTCCACGATGGTGAATGGTCTGTAGCATCTTATCTGTAACGTCAGGAGTGAGTTTCCAAGAAGCATTTGAGTTTATTTTAAATACGCCGATAATTCCACACACTCATGTTCACCATTTTCCTATTCAGATGACTTTATCAACTCACCAATCCAATTATCATAGTCATCATTAGACTATATTATTCCATGAAAAATCGCACAATGAATATAGGCTTGATCGATCTACACTCTATGCCAATATGTATGAAACAGATTCTCATCTATAATTGTTGGTAGAGGATGGCATTAACGGATTCCTTGTAGAACCGGGAGATGTAAAGACGCTTGCAGAACGCATCATGTTTCTCGTAGCGCATCCTGATAGACGATTCGCTATGGGAGAGGAAAATCGAAAACGTATTGAAGATTTTCATCCTCATCGCGTAGCAACAAAGGTCGGCAACGCTATTGAAGAAACGATTATACTTGGCAGCAACACAAAATAATCTGTCTTCCTTGTTTGCCAAGAGCTTCTAAGACTTCAAAGGCTGATTGTTTGCGCTGAGAGTCGAAGTTGACGAAGGGATCGTCCAACAAAAGTGGTAGAAGCCGATTTCCCGATATAGCGTCGTTTAATGCCAACCTCGCAGCTAAATAAGCTTGGTCAATTGTGCCTGTGCTTAATTCAGTTCTTTTTGTGTCAGCTTCAACCGGTTGGTGTCCTTCTACTTCAATGCTAAGCTTCAAGTTCTCATCAACGGTGGCAACACAGTGATGACCGAGAGTGAAGGCAGCTAAATAGTGCTCGAGTGAGGGTCGAATCTGTTCATGTAAGTCATATAGGACTTTAACCTCTGCGGCATTCAATCCCTCAATCGCCAATTCAAACACTTTTGCGCGTCGTATTAAACGGTTTAAGCGTTCTTGAGTCATAATTACTTGTTGTTCAAGGTCTTCTACATCGGAAAGGGTATAGGTTTCACTTTCAAGAATTCCTTCCAAACGTGCGATCTCAAGTGTTTTGCGCTCAATCACTTCGCGTAACCGACTAACCTCAGATTCCAAAGTGATAATCTCTTCAGGGGTAAGTTTTGAGGCCGCTATCATCTGAGGAGTGTTTAAATCGGCTTCCGCATCAATTCGTTTTCGTTGCCAATCCCGCTGTTGTTGGATTAAAACTTCTTCTGTTAACCGACCCAGCGCTCCTATTCTTTCAGCTCTTAATTCATCGCGTTTCGAGACCAACTTAGTGTAATTCTCAACCTCAAAACGCAAGTCATCGAGGTTTTGACAGCCAATGCGAGAAAGAAGTCCCGCGACTTGTTTGTCGAGCATTTCAGCTTCATGAAGGAGCGTTCTAGTCTCATCGTAAGAAAGCGCAGCCTCATCATCTTTTCTTCGAGAAAGATAAGCGATAACGCCTATGGCAATCCCGGCAAATAAAGCCAGACCACCGATTAAAAGTTCCTTCATTAACATTCCAAGACCCAAGACTAAACAAAGGATTGATAAAGCCCACAGCCAATATTTTGGATTAACTGGAGTTGTAGACTTCGTTGATTGGCATTGTTCGGCAAGCTTGCGCTTTTCGTTAGCAGTGACTTGTTGTGTTTGAAGCTGGATTAGTTCGTTTTGGGTTACGTGGGCATATGCGCTCTTACTTTCAAGTTGCTGCTCGATTTCGAGGATTGACTTATTAAGACGTTCAATTCTCTCTCGGCGATCGATTAGGAGTGTCTCTTCTTTTTGTGCTTGCTCTTGTTGAGATAGCAATTTGCGTACTATGGCAACATTTTCATAGAGCTTGGCTTTTGTCGGTTCATTCGCCTTTGCTTGAGCTAGTTCATCTTTCGCTTTAGATAAAGACTGAAGCTGATCTGTTGCTGCTTTAGTCGCTAATCTAGCTTCAGTTAACTTAGTTTCTAGGGAAATAACTGAGTTGCGAGATTGTTGGATTCGTCCAGGATTATTTGTTAATCGACCTGAAGTTTCTGAATCTCCGGCACTAAGTTCACTGATTCGTCGTTCGAGTAATCTTTTAACTTCTGCGAGTGTTACATCGGGCGCTCCTTGAGTAGCTACCTCACGAAGGGCTTCACTAATTTGGGAGGCATGTTGAGATAAACTGGGCAAGTCTTTTTGAGCAAAGCAAGCGGTCGCCATAAAGACACTCTCGCAGATACCTAATTTATCTTTCATCGTATCGAGTGCGCGGCGGTCTTTTAAGACGGTCCCATCAGGGTAGGTGAGTAGGGAAGTCTTAGCTTCGAAGTCTTTCTCTAACTTAAATAGACCTGCAGTTTCCTCCCATTCAATCGCAAGGACGAATTGGTTTTGAGCAGACCAGTTGCATCTATCTTTTAGTGTTTGCTTGTTGCTCGAAGGATCGGCGTAGAAAACATCGCAGATGGCGCGTATTAAGGTGGATTTGCCCCACTCATTCTCACGGGTTATAATATTTAAACCTTCTGTGAACTTCCACTCGCATTGGCCGGCAAAACAGCCATAATCTCGGGTGGTTAATGAAGTGAGGCGCATTAGATTCGGCCTCCTTGGAGTAAGTGAAGCCCGAGTTGGAGCGCTTCCTGCCGAATATCTGGTTCTTCTTCACGTTCTTCAATCCAACGCTTAAATGTGCCCGCCAGAAGACCTTCTGCACTGGCATCCCCATATGAAAGTGCTTTACTCTCAATTTGAAGCGATAAATAACGGCCGGCAAGTTCGCTTTCAATATCGTCAATAGAAAGCGAGTCCTTTCCATTCCATTTGCCTTCCAACACAATTCGCGCCACTACTTCATCGGAAGCAAATGAACCTATCTTGCCTATAAGCGCTTCGATAGTTTCAAAAGTATCTAATTCGATGTGTTCATCTGATAGTCGTCGGCATTTGCCGGTTGTCAAAGGGCTAACCTGAGCGGATCCCTTATCGAGTTCAACAATAAGAACGCTTCCAGGAAGAGCTTGGTTCGGCATTACCATCTCAGGGGAACCTGAGTAATAAATGTTGTCGCTCTGTTTCGATAAGGAGTGCCAATCTCCGAGAGCGATATAGTCCATGCCTGAGCGGTTTAAATCGTTCAACGCCAAGGTGTCAACAGTTGGGGGGACCAGTCCGCCCGCGATGCTTCCATGAAGAAGCGCAATTTCAAATGGCCTTCCTGTTCGCTGCAAG
>JBAXQP010000197.1 GCA_037131655.1 bacterium
GACACCAGGTTCTCATCCTGGCAATCGGGGTTCGATTCCCCGTGAGGTCACCAAATTAGGACTTAAGTCACCGTTCGCGGTGACTTTTTTATTAACTGATGAGATTGACTCAAAGTAGCAGTTCCAAAACCTTCAGAGCAACTAAAGTACAATCCATCAGGGAATATTAGGTCTTGTATGCCTTTCCGTACCTGTAAATCGCCTAAGTTCCAGAACTGATCTGCGTTCGTTAAGAACATCACTGCACTATCTATAGTCTGCTCCTTATTGGCAACCTCACTGCCAGCGTCAATGCGCTGAAGTTCTAAATCGCCAATGTCGTTTTGTATCTCGCGAAGCTTTTGATCTTTCATTTCATCGGTAAGTTTATTCTCGATGAATAGGTCAATCACTCGCGATTTCTTCTGATGTAGCGCGTCCGGCGTTTTACTTGCCAGTTTATTTAGAACTTCCAGTACAGGGTCTTGATTTTTCATACCTTTATTTTACTCTGCCTGGCACTGTATTCATAGCATTCCTGATCTGTTAATGCTCATGCCTTACCAAAAAATATTTTGTGTGCGCACTAAGTAAGAAGAATGAAAAAGCAAAAGAGAAGGTAGGGGTCACTAATTCACCGGTTATTCACGCGGGGCAAGTCGCACAGGTTCGTGTACGACATGCATTAGCTCCTATAGTCATCGCACATTATTCGACAATGTACGACGCCTCAACATAAGCCTAATCATTAGGCTTATGTGATTAAATATTGTATAATAAATGCATATGGAATTCCCTCAAGACAAGTTTAAGCCAAAGAAAGACCGATATGCGAAATCACGCGGTGGTCCGTCAAAGTTTCTGTATATTGCATGCGGTAACTGTGAAGAGCCAGCGATGGTCTATCAAAAAGACGGCCCGGGCAGGCTGTTACGCTGCTATGCGGATCGAATAGTATGGCCGCCAGAGCTTGTTGAAGAGCGAGCAGAACTGACAGCTGCGACTGTCAAAGAAGTTGGTTCACTTGCATGCGCTGCGTGCGCTAATGTGCTTGCCAACCCAATGGTTTATGAACCCGAGAATCGTGCAGCTTACAGAATCATCCCTGGTTCTATACATGCCTACCGTAGCCCTGAGCAAGCTGAAGCTCGATCTCAAGAGCAATAATTATCGCGCGACAACCTGTTGTATGACGTCGAGAATATCATGTGCAGCTTCGGACGCAGCACCTTCGGCGTTGACTATACTTACGTCAATATCAGAATGATTGAAGCCTGCCATCGCCAATGATCCAAGTTCTCTAGCTCCAGCCTCAAGCCTCCCATCTAAATTCCGGCCGCTTGATTCGATTCGTCCACGCCATATTTCCAGTGAAGGCGGATATATGTATAAGTTAAGCGTGTCGTACTCAGGGCGCTGGAGTGCATCTACCGTCTTTAGGGGGTAGTCGAGTATAGGCAGGTTGCCCCTGCTCAGCGGGGATGTAATTCCTTGTAAAGGTGTGCCATAGCGCACTCCGTAAAGACCATTCACGACTATAAATTCGCCCTGCGCCTGCATAGTGTCGAACTCAGAATCAGAGACACTTATTTTGTCAGTCTCGTTAGACCGGTTCGGCCTTGTAATGATTGGCTTTACATATTCGAATGTAGTGTCTGTTGCCTGGGCGTTTAGCTCTTGAATTAACGTAGACTTACCCGTTGCTGATGGCCCGAGCAACAATACAAATAGTCGACTCTTCGTAAGATTACGTTGTCGTGTCTTATTTATCTCTGCTTGCCGGTGGCTAGCTGAAAATGCGAATTCACTCATTATGCTGCCTTGACTAGATTGATACTCGTGCGCAAATCTTGAATTGAGCGTCGAGATGCTTCTTGTAGTGTCTCTTCGGCATTTCTTTCAGGGTACAGTATCGCACGCGATGCACTGATCATAAGACCATAGCCATTTGAATCGAGACACATTGGTACGCTCTCTTCCAGGCTGCCACCTTGCGTGCCAACGCCTGCCAGCAGAATAGGCATGTCGCCGACAATTTCGCGTACTCCTATAAGATTCTCTTTATGTGTAGCACTTAATACTGGAAGAATGTTTCCGTTATAGTTCCAAGAGTCCATGCTTTCTCGTAGAATATGCCTCCACAATGGATTACCGTCAGCGAGCGTCAGGCCTTGGACTTCTTGGGCCGACGGGTTAGAGGTATTAACGCAAAGTACGACAAGCTTGTCCTTCCATTTCACGAATGGCTCGATGGCGTCGAAACCCATATACGGGTTCAGGAGCACTGCGTCAGCATCAAGCTCTCCGAATATTTCTTCAGCAATTTTGTCAGCCGTGTGGCCTACATCCGCAAACTTGCCATCACACACGCGAAGAACATTGGGATGATTTGCTTTTATGTAATCAAAAGTACCGGCTAGGGCGCGTCGTCCTAATTCACCCTGGAAGAAATTCGAGTTTACTTTAAAATCCACTGCATATTCTGCCGTGGCATCTATGACCTGCTGATTAAAAAGAAGCATGCCATCTGCTAAGTTACTTCTACCGCCTACTTCATCCCAGATCTCTTCAGGAATTTTGTTGACGTCAGGATCAATGCCGACGCCGGCCATGGAATCAATTTCTAGCCATCGATTACGAATTTTCTCAACGCCACTAGCTGCAGGTGCGTAATAGAGGTCTCCATAACCTAGTCGTTCCATGCTTATTCCTCATCCTTGCCGTAATAGATGTCGCCGTGTCGGTGCTTGGCTTCAATGTGGTGTAAAGCTCCACGTGCGCCAGTGGTGTTAGTTGCTCGACGCGTAACATTAATTCCGCCGACTGCTAAGCCCTCAGCTTTCAAACGGTTATCTGTTTGCAGAATGATTGACTCAACGCCTATCATGCCTAAGAGTTTACCAGCGCCCTCATAAGTGCGAATATCAAACTCCGCGCCCAAGATTAATTGGGCGGCGGTGATTGTGTCAACTGCTTGAAGGCTATCGTGGTTAGTGGCAACTTTGATACCGCGCTTTAAGCCCTCTGTCTCCATTTTAGTTGCCGCGCCGAAGCCTCTTCCATCTTGAGAAGGGATATGAATTACAGCGCCATTTCCTAGCTCTTGGATATCCGTAAGTGCAGTATGCAACTGCTCACGACAATCACATCCTCTATCATCGTAAATTTGACCGATATCACAGCCTGAATCAATTCTTACGAGAAGGTCTTTGCCTGACATTTTCTCGATGCGTTGAGGGGTAAAAATTTCGTAATATTTCCACGGGTCATTATCGAGAACTAGGCCGTACGAATGTACTTCGCCGCCTGCAAAAGGATATCTGCGAGCATGCACGGTTTGCAGCATACTGGTTTTGAGAGAGGCATCTTCTTTTTCTGACGGCTTGCTAAGTGTGAGGCTAACTTCTGGCTCGTGCAGTCCGGTGACCGCAATAATTTTCTCTAAGTGCTCAGAAGATTTAGTGCGATCCTGGGTAGGAGTAATGCTGCGAGGATAATATGCCATGCCCGTGTTGCAGTGGCGGATTAGAACGTGTTCTCTATCGCCTATGAACTGGCTCATCAACTGCTCATACCCAGGGTGCTCAGGTGGCGTTAATTTGTAGCTAGCTTCGTCAACCTCAAGCAATGAAACCGGAAGCTTAGGGTTATTGAAAGCTTCTTGAGGCGTCGTATTTACGTAAAGTATCTGGAAGTAGGAAAAGCTTTCTCCGTCATCCACCTCAACAGGACTCATCCATACATCTTTATCTTCGTCTAAGTCCAGCTGGCAACCATAGAAGTGCGTCACGCCTTGATCTTGTAATAACACGAGGCGGCTTAAAGATTCACGATAGGTATCGTTAATTGCGGGAGCGCCAGGAATTGGATGTTCATCAAATTCAGCAATCCCAGGAAGGAAAACCTCGCTACTCATGACTAATTTATAACATATTAGAGTGTGTAATGCAAGGATTTAACCTTGTAATTGTGTCTGGAGCAATTGAATTTTCTCAGAATCTTTCAGATGTAAGTGGCACGAGTCTAAGAAATGATAATAGTTACCAACCGGTCTGCCTATTCGTTCAGCTATGTAATGTTGCAAGGAGATAAATTCAAGCATGTTCATCAATAATTTTTTATATGCATCTGAGGAGTTAGCGTGAACGTGCAACTCCAGCTTTCCATGCTTAATGCGCGCCCAGATTATTTGGGTGCAAGGCGAAACTTTTTGACCTTGATCAATGTTTTTATCCCACATTGATATCTGCGCTTCACCGACTGGGCGTTCTGCATTTAGATTTGCAATCAAGAACTCTATTTGTGAATTTGGCTCGTCAAAGGCACGATGGTAGTAAAGTTTTGTCCAATCATGAACGACACTGTCTTCGTTCTCGCCTGTATAGATGTATCTATTGATTACATCTAGGTCGGCTTGTGCCGTTGGGAATCGTGCGTCCGCCTCTATGACCTGGGGGTCAGTAATTTCTATGAGCGTAGTTTCATCACGCAGGTACTTTTCATTACCTGTAGCATCGCCTTCTTCAAGAAGAGCCGTAAATGTGCTGATCCAAGCTTCGTTTGCAGTTGTTGCAGTAATATTAATCATTTAGGTATTTTATCACGTTCTAACAGATAAGATTTGCATGATACCATGAGTAGATGAAACTCTTGATTACCGGCAGACCAAAAAGCGGAAAGAGCACCATATTAAGCGAGCTAGTTGCCGGCGTTTCTCCTCGGCGTGGTTTTATAACAAAAGAATTGGTCAAAGACCATCACAGAATAGGGTTTGTTGTAGAGGATATGAACGGTCTAAGTGCGGTTTTGGCTCAAACACAGAACCCTACAAGCCTGCAAGTCGGGCGTTTTTATATTCACCCAGAAGTCTTGGCTCAATTTACTCGAAACTTATCGCATCCAAAGACTGGCGAGCTTTTGTATCTTGACGAGGTAGGCCAAATGCAGCTTTACTCTAACGAGTTTAGATTACTCGTTGAAGCCTACCTAGACGCTCAGAATGATTTCTTAGCAACCATTACGAGCGTTTATAGTGATGAGTTCACGACGCGCATTTTCAGCAGGGACAACGTAATACTTTTTCAACTAACTGAAACGAATAGAAATGAAGTTTATCAGGATATACTTGGCTGGTTAAACAAGCATGCTATAGAGATTAATTAGCGAAAATA
>JBAXQP010000198.1 GCA_037131655.1 bacterium
ATCGAAAGTAATACCCATGGCACGATCCCTAGCCAATTTGACTTAGACCAAAAGTTGACAAATGGAATTAGCCATGACCAAAGGAAGAGCCAAAAAGTGAAGCCCAATAGAAAACCACGACGAAATCCAACCCAAAACCCAACCCCACGCAGCGCCAAGAATGCCGGTGTCAACGCAACAAACACCAAAGGCCACCAACCTATCGGTGGAAACGATAGGAACAATAAGACCCCTGATAAAATCAATCGCAAACGTGGATGCATAAAACCGACCTCTTCGTAGTGCGTAGTACGTATTCCGGATTCCGGAAAATAAGCAATACGTACTACGTACTATCCCTCAGATACTTCAAAGCTGTTTTTACGAACACTTCTACGCCTATTGGGATGGTTTCATCGACAAAGTCAAAGCTGGGATTGTGGCAAATAGGGTGCTCACCTAGTCCCAAATGAAACATTACCGAAGGGACTTTCTGTGCAAAGTAGGAAAAGTCCTCTGCGCCCATCGAAGGGTTTTGGATTGCGCCAACTCCGTTGGGACCAAAAGAATCGAGTGCAACTTCCTCAATAAGCTGCACTAAACGCGTATCGTTTATCGTTGCAGGGCAGTTATGGAGGAACTCTATCTCAACTTTGGCATTGAAAGCCTTCGTGATTCCCACGATAACTTCTTCAAGCCGTCTTTTAATTCGCTGCCGCTTAGCTTCATTTAAGGTGCGCACAGTGCCGTAAAGTTTGGCTGTTTCTGGAATTATATTATGACTGGTTCCTGCAACTATTTTGGCGATGGTGACAACCGCCGGATCGTTGATGCTACTTTCGCGGCTAATTAGCCCCTGAAGCGCCTGAATGATAAGGGAGCCGATATAAATCGGATCGATACAATCCTGAGGGTATGCGGCATGACCGCCTTTGCCGGTGATGGTGAGGTTAAACGAATCAGCAGAGGCCATAATTACTCCGCTTCTTAGACCAACTTGACCAAGGGGTAATCCTGACCAGCCGTGAAGGGCAATCGCCGCATCCACTTTAGGATTATCCAGCACCCCGTCATCAATCATCGCTTGAGCACCCGTGATGCTTTCCTCACAGGGTTGAAAGACAAGCTTAACGTTGCCATTCAATTCACTACGCATGTCTTGAAGGATAGTCGCAGCCCCCAACAAAATCGCCATGTGACCATCATGTCCGCAGGCGTGCATTTTGCCAATGGTCCTGGATTTGTATTCGACTTCAGTCTGTTCTTCAATCGGCAAAGCGTCCATATCGGCTCGAATTAGAATCGTTTTGCCTGTATTCTCGCCCTTAATCAAACCTACTACGCCTGTTTTACCAACTCCCTCTGTCGGGCATATGCCTATCTTGCGAAGTTGCTCAGCCACAAATTTAGCCGTTTGGACTTCTTCAAATCCGAGTTCAGGATGCATATGCAAGTGCCGACGAATTTCAACCAACTCCGGCATTAGTTTTGATATTTTCGTTTTAATCATATCACTCATAAATTCCTCACACTTGCCAAGGTTTGATTTCACCAAGTTCACTGCCATCGGCAGCGATGCGCATTAATCCCATATGTACCCATTTGACGGAGGTAACGGAATGTGCTGGTGTTAGAATATGGAGCATTCTCGCGCGAAAATCAACCTTTTCGATAATTCCCATCGCATATGTCTTGCCATCGTGGTCGGCCAGCCCAACCGCTAGATTTGTCAGTGAGTTCGGATCGATCACGAAGACATTCCGGATATGGAATTGTTCTTGCAGAGTGCTGATAACCAGGCCGTTGAGTTCGTGACTGCTCACTAGGTGCAATACCCCGTCGACTTCCTCAGCAGCTAGGATGGGGACGCGGCAAATCTCTTCCGCAAGCCGATGATGATCGGGCGATAAAGGATGACCTGACCCAAGGCGAGAGCCTATGAGACTGACGGAATCGAGGTTGAGCGTATGTGAGCGCGCGTTCTGAAAGTAAAGGTTAAGCCGAGCTCGCCTTCTTTGGGCTCGAAAAGTAGGCGGTTTGCGAGTTATTACTGATGGGATGGCGGCATAGTGAAGTTTCCATATGTTGTTACGTGCAAGAGCAGTGGCTAATGGCTCTAGTTCCGATTGACGCTGCAAAAGAACTACATGCTTTGGACGAATTAATTCCAGCTTTGAAAGAATTAAATAACGAGCAGCTCCGCCATAAACAAAACCGCTTGTATCCATCACGATGGTTTTAGCGCCCGCTTCTTGAGCGCATTCAACCATTCGTTTAGCTCCAGCAACAGCAGTAAGTGGACGTCGACTTGGCGAAGTGGCGCCAATAAAATGCAGCCCGCGAACTTCGATATCCCCGATACTTTCAATAGGCTCCTCTGTTAGTCCCATCCCAATTGCTCCGGGAGGGCCAATTTCAGATTGACCTACATCACAATCAACGACCCCTATCGGTATGCTGGGTTTGAGAAGGGTGTTTACCAATAGTGAACAAAGGGTAGTTTTCCCCGTATCGATAGCCCCAATCACGGCTACTACCCCTTCGAAGTCAACAAGCCCCTCAATAAGAGGCTGCCATTCCGGATAATTCTCAGCTTTAATTGAATTCATAAGATATAGGTGAGCACTTAGGAATCTTAATTAATATCACCTAACCCCTGTCCCTCCCAAAGGGAGGGACAGGGGTAATTTCACAAAGAACAATTCAGGTTTATTTACTTCTTTGTAAAATCAAAAAGCACGGATACGAACTGGTCTTTGTGGTTGGCTAGACCTTCGTAGGCTTTTTGGCCATCTTCAGGAGGCATAACGTGAGTCATGAGGGGCTTGATAGCCAGCTTGCCTTCCTTCATGAGGCCAAGGATGATCTTCTTGTTGCGTAAGAAGGAGTGCTTTTCGACGCCGTTCGGCTTCATGGGGTAACGCCACTCGTGTGCGCCTTTGAAGGTGATGAGCTTCGGACAGAGGTGGCAGAAATTTAATATCTCTGTTAAATTGCACTGATATTCCGCTCTTGGGCTGCCCAAGAGAATGATCTCGCCTCGATCTCCGATAATGGGCAGATTATCATGCACAACCTTTGCAGAACCGGCAGCTTCTATGAGCGTTGTGACGCCCTGTCCTTCAGTGATTTCCATCACCTGATCTTTATAATCCGGCTTGCTTGCGTCGATGCAGTACGGAACACCACATTCTTTGGCAACATCCAATCGTTTCTTAATCACATCGATTGCAATAACCTTCGCTCCCTGAAGTCCTGCTAATTGGGCGGCCATATTGCCGACTGAACCTAAACCGGTTACCCCAACAAAATCGCCAAGCTCGATATCCCCAACTCGCAAGGCAGTCATGGCGATAGCCGCAGGACGAGCAAACGGCACAAATCGCTCATCCAAACCTTCGGGAACCTTAAGCATTAAATCATTATCTGTATGCTTGGAGTATTCCGCATGCGCCCCATAGTGAAAGACCAAGTCGCCGACTTTAACATTCTCAACTTCGTTTCCTATAACGACCACTTCGCCAACAGCGGCGCCACCGGCATCTGTGGTTACCTGCTGAAATTGCAGACAGGCCACATCGGTTCCCGCGCTAACTATAGAATAGTGCGTTTTAATTAGAATGCCATGTGACCCGATGTTCTTTTCATCGATTTCACCCTGAGCCAACCCAACTTGCATGGGCCCAGACCAAACCATCTTTGTATATTTCATATCCAAAAGCCTCCTTCAATTACTAAACAACAGCTAGGCTATAGTTTACATTCCCGCATCAGTCAAGTCAACGTATCAAGCCCATTGATTGACCTACTTGGGTGTGTCATAATTTAATTAGCTGTAAGAGGATGGAAAGGAACTTTTATGAACATAATCTTAATGGTTTTTGATTCGCTTCGCAAGGACTGCATTGGCTGTTATGACAAGCCTTATTGGGGTGAGGTGAAGACACCAAACTTCGATGCACTGGCCAAAGAATCTTTAATGATGACCCGAGCTTATCCTGAATCGCTGCCGACGCTGCCGGCTCGACGAGCGCTCTATACCGGTAAAAGGACTTATCCCTTTGATAAAGGCGATTTTCGGTTCAGAGGAGATTTTGTTGGCGCACCCGGTTGGGGGCCAATTCCTGAGGATCAGCCGACCCTTTCTGAGATGCTCACCGAGGCCGATTATCGGACAGCGCTGATTTCCGACGTTTATCATATGTTCAAGCCATCCAAGAACTTTTCTCGCGGCTTCAATCAATGGACCTTCCTTCGCGGTCAAGAGACGGACAAGGCAAGAAGCGGCCCCGTTTTAACGGACAAGGAAGTTGAAGCATGGGTACACGAATCCATTCGAACCCCTTGGAAGATGAACTTTGCTCGGGATGCTGTTTTGAATATGAAAGGACGCGTGCATGAGGAAGATTACTTCAACGCGCGAGTACTTATCGAAGCCTCGAAGTGGATCGAGGAAAATCAGGATGCCAAGAACTTCTTCTTGACCATTGAAAGCTTCGACCCGCACGAACCCTGGTTTGTACCGGAATTTTATCGACGCATGTATGACGATAGCGACGGTTTCAATCAGGTGCTTTCTCTCTATGATGAAAACGATGCGCTTCCTGAACCGCTTCGCGTACGCACCCGCGCTAACTATAGCGGATTGGTGACAATGTGCGATCGCTGGTTCGGCCATTTGATGAATACGCTTCGAGCAACAGGCCGATTGGATGATACATTAATCATCTTCACCTCCGATCATGGTCACTCGATTTTCGATCGACGTTATACCGGTAAGCGCGGATACCCCTCAGTACCGGAAGTGTACGATATACCGATCTTTATTCGTCACCCTGAGGGAATTGGCGCAGGTAAGAAAAGCGATATGTATGTTCAACACCATGACATCTCTGCCGTAATCATGGAAGCAGCGGGCGTGAAACCGGTTGAACCGATGGATGGAATCCCGTTCTATAAAGCTGCGCTGGAAGGTGGAGCTCCAATTCGAGATCACGTCACTGTCGGATGGGGATCGACCCCGACGGTCATCAAGGATAACTGGTGGCTTAACTGCAAGGTAGACGGAACGGGTGTTTTGCTACGCGATCTCAGTGCGAACGACCCATTCGCTGCCACTGTTGCGGACAAGCATCCGGAAG
>JBAXQP010000199.1 GCA_037131655.1 bacterium
AAAAGCCGGCGTCTTAACCCCAAATACTAGAGAATTATCTCAAGTCATGGGATTACATTCAAACGCAGTCAAAGAGCTTATTTCTATGGGTTTAGAGTCAGGCCGACTAATACGAGTGATGGAAGGCCTTTTCTATCATGTGGAGACTTTGGAAGAGATTAAACTGCTAGTTAAAGAGTTCATAACTAAAAACGGTTCTATCACTGTCAGCCAGTTCCGTGATATTTCAGGTTCAAGCCGAAGGTATTCCGTCCTACTAATGGAGTACTTAGATTCAATTCAATTCACAATGCGAGATGAGGACGCCAGAATACTTGCATAGGTAATCGGCAAGCTCTTCTGAGGTTCTGTTCTATTTATCGGCTCGGACTTCCCCTGAATCTCCCCAATCAAAAATCAGGAATGTACGTCCAAAGTAAGGCGAAGAGCCATTTGCTCTGGAAAAGAAACGCAGGCTGAATTACAAAACAAAGAGACGCGCAATCATTTTGCAAAAGGCGTCCCCTATTAATTATTTAATATTTTTTTAGCTTCACGGAAGCTAAAAAAATATTCTTAGTCATGCTAACCCTGTCCGTTTTTCCGTTTCTAAAACGTATATATTTATGCCGAATATATTAGGCACAGGAGGTTGATTCCAATGAAGAAACTTAGCCTCATCGTAGTCACGCTGCTTATATTGATTTTAGCAGTTTCTGCGTTTGCTCAATTTAATGCATCTGTTCTTTGCAGCGGCACTAAAAGCGGTGGCTCAGGATCTCGCGATTATCAATATGACATCACTGCTACTGGTGGACTGATTCAACAATTCCATGTTGGAACCTGTGATCCAAACGTGCTTGATTACACCAATATCCTTATGCCGCAAGGATGGACCTTTGGTATATTTTCAATCACAGAGGATCACAACCTGATAAAAACAGCGCATGGCTCTTTATCAGTGCCAGCGGGAGCTTGCCAATGGAGTGTGGTGTTCACAGCGCCTGATGCTGCTGGATTAGCTAACGTCTCTTTAGGGTTTGATAACCTATTCGCCCCACATGACGTAGGTTGGTTCACCAACAGTAATGATGATTTCGAGCTATGGACTATGCCTGTCGGAACGGGGGAGGGACCTGTTCACGGACCTGTTCCCGAACCGGCATCGTTCTTTGCTCTTGGCGCAGGGCTGTTTGGGTTAATTCGTACAATAAGACGACGCTAATATGCGCTAAAGAAGTAAATGCAGTAATCACCAGGGAAAGCAGCGGCATTGCTTTCCCTGGTTGACATGTAAGTGGTAGTGCTTAGTTCGTATTGCGTATTACCGAATTCCGTAATATGCAATACGAACTACGGTTTCTTTCACCTCACCGGCATCTTTTCCCAACTCATATTAACTGACGAACGCTCGGTGGCGGCCAGCATTCTTTGAAGGTGGATGCCTCGTTGTAAGGATGGCTCGACGGGCTTGTTGTCAGCAACACCTTGAAGGAAGTTGTTGAGGCACTGCATGTGACCGCGGAGCCAGCCTATGCTGCATTTGGGGGATGGAAAGACGGCTGGTTTATCGAAACGTTGGACCGTGGCTATCTTTCGCCAGCCTCGCTGACCTCCTAGCGGGGTTTCAGACTCACTCAGATCATAGACTTCTAAGTAATTAGTATCCATTAGGTTGAAGCGAATAGCGCCTTTATCGCCGTGAATCTCAAATCTTAGTTCATCCTCAGCGCCGGTGGCGATTTTCGAGGCTTCAATCGTTCCGACTGCTCCATTCCCCAACTTTGCCAACATCACTACCTGGTCATCAGCTTCGACTTTAACCATCTTCCCTTCTTTGTTCAGGCGCTCAGGGTAGAGAATGCGCAAATCTGCCATAACACTCTCGAAGGAACCGATTAAATGATCCATTAAGTCAATCACATGTGAGGCCAGGTCTTGCAGGACGCCTCCGCCTTCTGACTTAAGCTGTTTCCATCCCATCGGCCTATTAGGATCGACACTGCCGGAATGAAGATATTCGGCGCGAAAACTTATCACTTCCCCAACAAACCCTTCTTCAATAAGTTGCTTTGCCCGAAGAGTGGCAGGAAAAAAGCGATATTGAAGCGTCATCTGCCCGATGCCTTTATAGCTTCGCAATGCCTTTTCGATACAGGCAGCTTCCTTTTCGCCCACTACTAGCGGCTTGTCACAATAAATATGCTTCCCTGCCTTGATGGCGGCCAATAATTGCTCTTTGTGTTGACTGTTTGGGGAGCAGATATTAATTATCTGGATATCATCACGCGCAATCAGCTCTCGCCAATCGGATGTTCCGAACACGAAACCACCCACTTCTACCGCTTTGGCAGCCGTTTCCGGGCGAGAAGTGGCCACTCCCACCAGATTAGTTCGCACGGGGATGGGGTCAAAGAAAAGCGGCATGTTTTGATAACCATAAGCATGCGCTTTGCCGATAAATCCAAAACCTATCATTCCAACGCCTAATGTCTGCATACTTCCTCCTGAGCTAATTATGATTGGGGGAGATTAAGATTGGCAAGTGAGTCTTAAAATAGCAACTAGTTCTTCCGAAAACCCGTAAGTAGATAAGAAATATCTTATCAAGTGACTTGACAATATAACGCTCATGTGCAACAATAATTAAAGTTCTCAGGACGCGATAAGGAGGGTAAGGCATTGCGATTCGATCGTTTGACTATTAAAGCTCAAGAAGCTCTACAAGAGGCACAGACACTTGCGGAAACCAATCAAAATCCGCAGATCGAGCCTGAACATTTGCTGCTGATGCTCCTAAAACAAACAGATGGAGTTTCTGTTCCTATCCTTCAGAAGCTAGGCGTGCTTCCCACTCAAGTTGATGTCCAAGTAAAGAAAGAAATCGATCTTATTCCAAAAGTACACGGCGCAACAGTTGGCGGGGCAATCAGCCCACGTCTACGCCAAGTGATTGATAAAGCCTTTGATGAAGCCCAACAGATGAAGGATGAGTATGTCAGCTCCGAGCACTTACTCATGGCCATCGCTGCCGATACGGCAGGGGCAGCAGGTCGAATTCTACGTTCATTTGGTGTGACACGTGAAGCCATCTCTAAAGCTCTTCTAGATATACGTGGCGGACAACGCGTTACCGATCAGAACCCCGAAGAGAAGTATCAAGCCCTTGAGAAATACGGCCGTGACCTCACTCTCCTTGCGCGTCAAGGCAAGCTCGATCCTGTTATCGGCCGCGATGATGAGATACGCCGTCTTATTCAGGTTCTATCCAGACGCAGAAAGAATAATCCTGTTCTTATTGGCGACCCAGGCGTTGGCAAGACCGCTATCGTCGAAGGACTTGCTCTACGCATCACCTCCGGCGACATCCCCGAGACACTCAAGGATAAGAAGCTCATCCAACTCGACCTCGGTGCGCTCATAGCAGGCGCTAAGTACCGAGGGGAGTTTGAGGACCGTCTAAAAGCGGTACTTAAGGAAGTCTCCGAGTCGGCAGGCGAGATCATCATGTTTATTGATGAGCTTCATACTATCGTCGGCGCAGGCGCAGGAGAAGGCGCAGTAGATGCCGCCAATATGCTCAAGCCGATGCTGGCGCGTGGTGAACTGCGCACTGTCGGCGCTACTACCCTCGATGAATACCGTAAGTATATCGAAAAGGACGCTGCCCTTGAAAGACGCTTCCAACCTGTCTATGTCGGCGAACCGAGTATCGAGGACACGATTGCCATCTTGCGTGGTTTGAAGGAGCGCTACGAAGTGCATCATGGCGTTCGTATCACTGACGGCGCCCTTGTCTCTGCCTCTGTGCTCTCTGCGCGATATATATCAGACCGATTTCTGCCAGACAAAGCAATAGACTTGATGGATGAGGCCGCCTCTAAGCTTCGTATCGAAATAGATAGTATGCCAACTGTAATTGACGAGATCGAACGACGCATCAGGCAGCTTGAAATCGAGAGAGAAGCCTTGCGTAAAGAGGAGGATAAAGCCTCACTCGAACGTCTTGATAAGATCGAGAGTGAACTGGCGAACCTGAATGAAGAGAAAACCAGACTGACTGCCCACTGGCAACAAGAAAAGGAAATCATCAAGAGCATCAGTGAGATTAAGCAGAAGATCGAAGAAGCCAAGCAGGAAGAGCTATCGGCTGAAAGAAACGGCGACTTTGGCCGTGCTGCGGAGCTTCGCTATGGTATCTTAACAAACCTGCAGCGAGAGTTAGAAGTTAAGCAAAAGGCAATCGAAGAGCTTCAAAGCACCATGAAGATGCTCAAGGAAGAGGTCGACTCGGATGACATCGCCGAAGTGATCGCCAAGTGGACAGGTATCCCCGTTAGCCGCCTACTTGAAGCGGAGATGCAGAAGCTATTCAAAATGGAAGAGCGTTTGCACATGCGCGTGGTCAGCCAGAATGAAGCGATTGATGCGGTGGCTAACGCCATTCGTCGTGCGCGTAGCGGTTTGTCTGAGCCTAACCGACCGATTGGCTCATTCCTCTTTTTAGGCCCAACCGGTGTCGGTAAGACTGAATTGGCTAGAGCCCTAGCAGAGTTCTTGTTTGACGATGAACGCAACATGGTACGCATCGACATGTCCGAGTACCAGGAGAAGCACACGGTTGCGCGTTTAATCGGCGCGCCTCCCGGCTATGTGGGGTATGAAGAAGGAGGGCAGCTTACGGAAGCCGTCCGTAGGCGGCCTTACAGCGTCATCTTATTGGATGAGATTGAGAAAGCTCACCCAGAAGTCTTCAATATCTTGCTGCAGATACTAGACGACGGGCGTTTGACCGATGGTCAAGGCCGAACGGTGGATTTCAAGAACTCGGTCATCATCATGACCTCCAACCTGGGATCAATCTACTTCCAGGAACCCTTCGCCAATAAGCTTGAGCTTAAGCACAAGATACAAGACACCCTACGCGAGCACTTCCGCCCTGAGTTCTTGAACCGTATCGATGAGATTATCATCTTCGAGCCATTGGGCTTGATTGAGATTAAGGAAATCGTCCGTATGCAGATCGGCTACCTCAACAAACGCATAGCCGAGCGAGGCTTGCAAGTGGACTTATCCGAAGCCGCATTTGACTACATTGCCGCCGAAGGCTACGACCCAGCCTA
>JBAXQP010000200.1 GCA_037131655.1 bacterium
CCCGCATGTGGACGAAAGAGGCGATTGAGAATTTGCGTTCTGAAATCCGTTCGCTGCAAACAGCTCTCATTGAGACAGCCGAAAAGCATAAGCGAACGGTGTTGCCGGGACTAACTCACCAACAACATGCCCAACCCGTCAGTCTGGCACATCACTTATTGGCCTATTTTTGGATGCTTGAACGCGATTGGGAAAGGCTTGGAGATACTTACAAAAGAACGGATATGATGCCCTTAGGCTCTGCAGCGATGGCCGGCAGCGGTTTCCCGCTTGATCGACAGATGACCGTCAATGAACTCGGATTTGCCGCACCAGCGCCTAATAGCATGGACGCTGTATCCGACCGAGATTTCGTCGTCGAGTTTATATCCGCTTGCACTCTTTTGATGACGCATCTTTCTCGCCTATCGCAAGAACTCATCAACTGGAGCATGCCCGAGTTCGGATTCGTCACTCTTGATGATGCCTACACCACCGGAAGCAGCATCATGCCGCAGAAGAAAAACCCGGATGTCTGCGAACTCATAAGGGGCCGATCAGCACGACTGCTAGGAAATCTAACCGCAATATTTGCCCTGTTAAAAGCCTTACCCTTAGCTTACAATCGCGACCTTCAGGACGATAAGCCGCTGCTTTTCGAAAGCTTCGATCTTACGCTCCCAAGCGTGCGGCTAATCAAAGCAATGCTCGAAACCGCGGCTTTTCATCCTAGCAAAATGGCATCTGCTACTCGGGGCGATTACTCAACAGCGACCGATTTAGCCGACTATCTCGTCCGCAAAGGCAGCACCTTCCGAGAAGCCCATGAGCTTGTTGGAAGAATCGTTCGGGATTGCCTAGAAAAGAAAAAAGGCTTAGAAAGACTGACCCTCAAAGAGCTTCAGTCTTTTAGTCCGCTCCTGGACGAAGGAGTTCTATCCCTCTTAAAACCGATAACCTCTATGTCCTCCAGAACGACTGAAGGCGGCACTGCCCCATCGTCCGTCACCACTCAAATCCGACAGGCTAAAAAGGCATTGAAAATTTGCAAATAGGGTATTCACAATAAAAAAAGCGGCGGGGCCTTTGCCCTGCCGCTTTTTATTTTAATGATTACTTTGAGTTGATCAGGATGTGACCATCTTTTGGATTGAAGAACACATCTGAATCAAGCGCTTTGCCGAGGAAGCTGGCCGGTACGAAAGTTCGTCCGGAAATGACCTCAGGCGCACTCTCTAACTGAATATATTCGCTGTCAAAAGCAGCTTTTGTGTCACCAATCCGAAGAACGATGACATGGTCTGCGTTCATCGCCGTTACCAATTGTTGGCCTTTGTCCCAATCGAGCTTTCCGCCGATCTGCATATAGACACTGCGGAAAGGAGCTATTGGAAGGCCGTTCTGAACACGAGGAGCAACATCGAATTTAAGCGGTCGATTGTTGAAAGTAAACGTAAGGCGTGTGCCAGCTATTCGAGTACCAAACTCCAGCTTGCAGACATCCGGCTTGCTGATTGTTATCTTAGGCGTCAGCTTAACAGGTTTGTTAACGGTTATCTTTGGCGCCACCTTTACCGGCTTGCTGATTGTTATCTTTGGAGACACCTTTACAGGCTTACTTTTAATAACATTAATCGGAGCCTTCACCATCTTCGGCATAACCGTTTTTGGAACAAAGGCTAAGACAGTGTTGCCTGACCCAAAAGTAGTTGAGCGCGTATTCGGCTTCATCTTCACAGTCGGAATAGAAGTTGTTCCCTGGGTTGAGGGCGCTTCAGCTACATATTCTTTATATACTGGAGCAGTAAACTTCTGACCGGTATCGCCGATTCGAAGAGGTTCTGTTGACTTTTGTTTGACAGCAACCAGCGATGGGATAATCACTCGAGGAATGCTCGTGATCACTCCAACACTCTTGGGAGCGGATGTCGAAACCCTCGGCGCCAACAGTCGTACTTGGGTGGGCGTATTCACTTTGGCAATCTGCGTTCGAGTTTTATTTGAAGACTTTATTTCAATTGCCGATGCCGACATCGTTGTTGATGGTTCCGGCTTCACTGCGGGTCTTATTACAGGTTTGACCACCGGCATAGCTTCTGGTGTCTGGCGTTCAGTGCGGCCGTTCGCATTATTGACAAACACGCGAACGGGAGCGCCTTTGATCGAGGTTTCATCTTCATCAAAAGACATGACAACGATCTCATGCCAGCCATTGGTCTCAGCCGTGGTGTCCCAAGCAAAAGTGTAAGGCGGAAAGTTTCGCAACGAGCGAAACTTGTTGTCGATGAAAAACGAAACATATGGGCGTTTGGAGGTATCAGCCACATAGACCTGAATCTCCTGTGTGCCGTAAAGTTCGGTGCCGAAAGTGGGCTGCCTGACTGCAAGAGGGGTCGTGGGATTGAGCTTAACCTCAACTTTACTTGAACCTGATGCAACGAGGCGTCCATTGCCATCATAAAGTCGGGCGCTTACAGAGTGCTCGCCGGGAGCCAGCTTGGTCGTATCGAGCACAAACGTTACTTCACCCTCTTTCGGTGTAGAGGCCAAGTCCTGCATGGCATATCGAATGCCATCGATTTTGAGGTCGATCCGAGAAACCGCCGCACCTGCATAGTCAATAGTCAACGAAGCTTTGCTTGCTTCTTGATAAAAATTTACCTTTGGAGCAGATGAAGCGTACAATAAAACAGAGGTACCAATGGTCCCCATCAATACCAGGAAAATTACACCCAAACGCATTTTCATCCTCGCCCTCCTTGTTTGCACAAATGATACATCAACAGAATTTATCCTAGCACATTGACAGCGGTTAATCAAGTCCTTACATGGGATTCAGACGCCTAATAACCTTGTGTGATACCAATGCTAGTGTTTATTTTTTGAGATTTCTTCTATGTTGTTTAAATCAGAAATCTACTGGTCTTAGGTAGTACTCATTGATTGAAGAGGTCGAGATCATGACGGTGGTGGGGAGGTGGCGTTTCCAATGGGTGGAACCGACACGGGATTTGGTTAGGTGGACTTCTCGGGGGTCAAAACCCATTTCGATTAGGCGTCTTGGGGAGTAGCCTCGCACTAGGTAGTAGAGGATGCGGTCGGCTTTGGGATACGAGATACCAAAGTCAGCTTCGTCGGTTTGGCCTACGATTAAGTCGGCGGAGGCGGGTTTTTCAATAATAACTTCCGGCACTTTTAGATAACGGGCTAGCTCCCATACTTGAGTCTTATATAAGTCACCTAATGGATTGATCGGCGGGGCGTCATCAGCATGCCAGGTGAAATAGCCGAATAGACGCTCGGTCTTATTGCCAGTACCGACAGGGAGCGCGCCTATCTTGGCCGACTGGTCGAATTGGATGATCATTCGCATTCGAGCGCAGATATTACCGCGGCGACCAGGAGCAATGTCAGGTTCGAAAGTTTCGATATAGCCATCGACCGCGGGAGTGATTTCGATCGTGCGCTCGTTGATTCCAAGCTGATCTACGATTAGTTGCGCATGGTCTAAACTTTCCTTGCTGCTCACCTTGTAGGGCATTCGGAAGCCATAAACATTCTTGGGACCAAACGCGCGAGCGCATAAGAAAGCGGTGACTGTCGAATCAACTCCACCTGAGATGCCCACAACCGCGCGTGTAAACCCTCGCCGACGGGTCATTTCATCTTTTAAGAATGCGACTAGCCAATCAGCGACCAACTCGGCGTTGATGTGGAGTGGGGCGCTGCTTGATGGGTCAAAAGGTTTTGCGCTGATAATCGGTAGGTGAGCCATTTTTACTTCTCCGGCTGATCCATCCCTTGGACAATTCGTTGTATTTCAAGCGAGATGTCGGCCAGGTTAGTTTCGAGGTCCCCCAACAGAGGCAAATTCGCGCGGGCGATATTGAGATCGTCGAGAGTTATTCGGGCAGTCAGGATGGCCTCCTCCGCCAACGGGCCTTCTACAAGCTTATTGCCAAAGGGATCGAATACCGCCGAGTGCCCGATAAACCCTTTGCCCCCTTCGAAACCGACCAGCGAAGAGTTGATGGCAAAAACGTTATGCTCTTCTGCGATCGCTACTAGAAGCTGTCGGTACTTGGCCGCATTACCGATAACATCTTCTTTGAATCCACGGCCGGGAGAGGCGGTCAAAACATAGAAAAGATGAGCTCCCTTGAGAGCGGCAATAGTAGCTGAAATCGAATGCCAGATATCTTCACAAATCAATACTACCGCACGGCCAAAGCGGGTATCGAAAGCTTGAATGGAACGACCTTTTGAGACGAAACGCTGCTCATCGAAAACTCCATAAGTCGGCAGGAAGAACTTGCGGTGGACATGGACTATCTTCGATTCGGCTAATTCAGGAGCAAGAGTGGCGTACATTCCAGAGTTATAATAATTGCCATCTCCAAGTTCATAGAAGCCGATCACGATATCCAGTGGCTTCTGAAGCCCGCTTCGGACATACTCATTTCTTAAATCAACTAGAAGTTGCTCACGAGTAACAGCCATTTCGCGAACGCCGCCTTCGAGAAAATAACCCGTCGTAACCGTTTCAGGCAGCACCAGCACATCGCAGGGAGTTTTCTCCAGCGCCAACTGCTGCATCACCTCACCGATATGCGCCAGATTATGCCCATAATCAGCTTTCTTGGGCTTTATTTGCGCGATAACGATATCAATACTCACATCCGGCTGCTGAGGCGCCGGCTGTAGTTCCTCACCCATTTCAAGTTCCATACTCCTATTTTACCCGTTTCGGCTTTAGAGAGGGCAAAGAGAGGAGGGGAAGTTATAAACTACACTTTTAACGCTTGGTCTAGGTCAGCGATTAGGTCTTCTACGTTTTCAAGGCCGATTCTTAGGCGAGTGATCCAGCCGTCGTTTGTACCTTTCATATCGTGGAAGAGTTTTGGCACTGATAAACTTTCGAATCCGCCCCAACTGACCCCGATGCTGAAGATATTGAGCGCATCGATGAAGCGGAAGGTCGCTTCCTGTGAATTATCTTTTAGCATGATGCTGAAGACGCCGGAATAACCTCTTAATTGCCTTTTCGCAAGCTCATGTTGAGGGTGAGAAGGCAGGCCTGGATGATAGACCTTGAGGACTCCCGGAT
>JBAXQP010000201.1 GCA_037131655.1 bacterium
CGCGCTCCAATAGGTACGCTTCCAGGCGTGTCGAGCTTCCAAATTCAGTTTGCGGACACTATCATATATACACCTGGTGACCTTGCTGACGTGCTGGTTGCCATGAATCCAGCCGCGCTTAAAGTCGAAATTCCTAATGTGAAGCCCGGTGGCCTCATTATCGTGAATGAGGATGCATTTACCGATGACAACCTCAATAAAGCGAACTGGTCATCAAATCCTCTGCTAGACAAGACTCTGAAAGATTTCCAGATATTGAAGGTTCCTCTTACAACACTTACCCGGAGCGCGTTGCAAGATTCGGGACTCAAGCACACCGAAGTAGAGCGCTGCAAAAACTTTTTTGCACTGGGTTTCACGTTCTGGCTTTACGACCGAACCCTTGAACATACTATTCAGTGGATTCACGAAAAATTTTCTAAACGCCCGGAAATAGCAGAGGCGAATGTCGCTACCCTTAGGGCCGGTTATAATTACGCTGACATCAGCGAAGCATTTGCCGTTCGTTACCAGGTGAAGCAGGCGCCGATCGAGCCGGGGACTTATCGTAAAGTCACGGGGAGCGAAGCGACCTCTATAGGTTTAGTGACCGCATCGCTCTTGGCAGAAACGCCCCTTTTTTACGCTTCGTATCCCATCACTCCTGCTAGCGATATTCTTCAAGAACTGGCGGCCAATAAGCGTTACGGCGTAAAAACCTTCCAGGCTGAGGATGAAATCGCTGCTTGCGGAGCCGCTCTTGGCGCCTCATTCGGAGGACTGCTTGGAGTAACCGGAACAAGCGGGCCTGGTATGTGCCTCAAAGCGGAGATGGTTGGGCTTGCGGTGATGGCTGAACTGCCGCTCGTAATTGTGGACGTACAGCGAGCAGGCCCTTCGACAGGCATGCCAACCAAGCCTGAGCAGGGAGACCTTCTCATGTCGCTTTTCGGCCGACATGGCGAATCGCCCATCGCCGTCCTTGCAGCCAAGACCCCTTCGGACTGCTTCACAATGGCTATTGAGGCGGTCCGCATTGCCGTCAAGCACATGACGCCTGTGATTTTGCTATTGGACGGATATCTCGCGAATAGCTCCGCACCGTGGAAACTTCCGAACTTGGACGAGTTGCCTAAAATAAAAATCGTTCATCCCAAAGCGGGTAAAGATAAATTTCAGCCTTACGCACGTGATCCCGAAACGCTGGCGCGGTTCTGGGCAGTCCCTGGAACGCCTGGGCTTGAACATCGCATCGGGGGATTGGGCAAAGCTGACATTACAGGCATGGTGAGTAACGATCCCGACAACAATCAAAAGATGGTGAACCTGAGAGCAGAAAAAGTTCGCTGCATCGCTAACGATATTCCTGCGCTTGAGGTTCGTGGCCCGCGTACAGGAAAACTCCTTGTTTTAGGATGGGGTTCGACTTACGGGACGATTTATCAGGCGCTAACCGATATCGAGAAAGAGGGTGTGAATGGGGTGGCGCATGCACACCTTAGTTATCTTAACCCATTTCCGCCGAACTTGGGCGAAGTGCTAAAGAATTACGAGACTATCCTCATTCCCGAGCTTAACTCAGGGCAGCTACTAGTCCTCATCCGGTACCATTTTCCGTTAGTGAAAACGGAGGGGTTGAACAAAGTTCAGGGCCAACCGTTCAAGGTTGTTGAAGTTGTCAAGAAGATCAAGGAGATGCTATGAGCCTGGATAATGACATGACACAACTACCCTATACGAAGGAGGATTTTGTCTCGGGGTCTGACGTTCGCTGGTGCCCAGGCTGCGGCGATTACGCAATTTTATCCGTCATGCAGCGGTTGCTAGCGCAATTCAATACACCTCGGGAAAATTATGTCTTTGTGTCAGGCATCGGCTGCTCGAGCCGCTTTCCCTATTATATGAATACTTATGGTTTCCACACCATTCACGGACGTGCGCCGACTATCGCTACTGGCCTGAAGTGTGCGAACCCTGATCTTTCTGTTTGGATTATAACGGGGGATGGCGACGGGCTTTCGATCGGAGGAAACCACCTTCTTCACTGCATGCGGCGAAACCTGGATATCAATATCGTACTAGTAAACAACCGCATCTACGGTCTCACTAAAGGCCAGTACTCGCCGACCTCAGAGCAGGGGAAGAAGACAAAATCCTCACCCTATGGATCTATCGAACATCCAATCAACCCTCTCTGTATCGCGATTGCTTCCGAAGCGACGTTCATCGCAAGGACACTCGACACCGACCCTAAGCACATGAGCTATGTTTTCGAACAAGCAATGGCGCATAAGGGGATTTCCTTTATCGAGGTATACCAAAACTGTATCATTTTTAACGATAAGTCCTATTTTCCTGTCACCGGCCGTGAGAATCGCGATGACAGAATGATTTACCTCGAAGATGGAAAACCGCTTGTTTTCGGGTCAAAGAAGAATAGGGCGATACGCCTGAATGGGCTGCATACGGAGATGGTCAACCTTGCTGATACGAAAGAAGAAGAACTTCTCATTCATAACGAATCAGCTCCGGAGCCGTATTATGCTTACCTTTTGACACAAATGGAGCACCCCGAGATGCCGGTTCCATTCGGCGTTTTCCGGCACATTGAAAAGCCTATGTACGACAATTTAATGGAAGCCCAAATCAATGAAGTCGAAACTAAAGAGGGTAAGGGAACACTGAATGACCTTATCTATGGCGGCGACACCTGGACGGTTAAATAAGGATGGATCTTTATGAAATTTAAACAACAAGAGACAAAATGCCCCGTCTGCAGCGAGATCAATCTTCTCGGAGCCGACCGCTGCTCTCATTGCTTTCATTCGCTAATGGCGGTTTCCCTTCCTGGGCCGAGAAAAGGGGAGAACATTCAGAGTACCCTCATGACAGCGCCGATCTCGGACCTTCTGACGGGAAAAGACCTGCTGGTTGCTGATCCCGACGACACCATTCAGGAAGTGATCCATATTTTCCAGAAAGAGAAGAAAGACTGCATCCTGGTTTTCAAAAATAAAGAACTTGTGGGCATCCTAAACCAACGGGATATCATTCAACGCGTTTTGGGAATACATAAAGACCTTTCCAAAGTGACTGTCGGCGCCGTTATGACCCCGAATCCGGAATTTGTGCGGGGCGACGATCCCATCGCCTATGTGGTCAACAAAATGGCTATGGGCAACTTCCGGCATGTGCCGGTTCTCTCAGCCGACGGAAGACCGCTAAGTATCGCCACCATCAGGGACGTATTGAAACGTTTAGACCGCCGGGATGAATAGCCCATAGGCCTTTTAACACGAATAGAATAAAAACCGCTCTTCCCTTAATTCTACGCCAGTAACTTATCCAAGAAGTTAAGGGCGTCTATTTTGGAGACGTTTTCGTTTTTGGTTGAACAGCGGGGGGAGAGGACGCAGCCGGGGCAGCCGGTTTGACAAGAACACTCGGAAATGGCGGAACGGACGGCTTCCAACCACTCTTTGACATGCTTGTATGCGCCTTCAGCGAGACCCACACCGCCTGGGGTGGTGTCGTAGATGAAGATTGTCGGGGATAAAGTAACGGGATGGATCGCATACCATGCGCTGCCAATATCACGGCGATCGCAGGAAACCAGAGCGGGAACAAGAGCGCTGGCAACATGTTCGATTGCGTGAGCGCCGCCGCTGAATCCCATGAAGGCTTCCTTGTTAAGTGGATTAGGTTCACCAGGCAATCGCAGCCAGACCGCAACCGTATCAAAACTCCTCGGAGGCAAATCTAATTCATAATATCCCATAGTCGTTTCGGTCATGAGGGAACGCTTTCGGTAACCGATAACATGTTCGGTAACCGTCACTCCGCCCCATGAAACCAACCCCTCACCCAACGGCGTCTCCTCAAGGACAGAGTTGACCACGATGCCGATTTCGTTAATAGCATCGGTGTAATAGGTTGCGGCTGAGGGAATGACCAGGGCTTGTTTTGTTGTTAGGTCAAGTTTTGTGACCTCATAAGGCTCGCCGCGATGCAAATAAATTGCGCCTTCATGCACCACTTCAAACACCCTTGCGCCTTCAATCGTCCCCAAGAGTCGATTGGCTTTTAAATCAACAATCGAAAAGATTTCGCCGGAAGCGGAACGGATATCAACTCTCTTGGCGGGGCTTTCAGCGAATGCGTGATACCATCTGCCTTGACGATATTCCAACAACCCTGCTTCCTCAAGCGTTTGGACGACCTTATCGGCATTTTGTCCGAAAATTTCTAGCTCACTGAATGCAATAGGTCGCTCATGAGCGGCGCACCTGATGTGTGAGGCCAATACATAAGGATTCCCCGGATTGGCTCTGACCTCCTCATGAGGCCGGTCGATGAGCATTTCAGGATGGCGGATGAGATATTGTTCGAGGGGGTCGTTATGGGCAACCATAATTGCCAGCGAACCTTCTCCCGCTCGCCCTGCCCGTCCTGCTTGCTGCCACAGGCTGGAAATAGTCCCAGGGTAACCATTCATCACCACCGCATCCAAACCGCCGATATCCACCCCAAGCTCAAGCGCATTAGTTGCCGCCACACCCAATAAATCGCCATTGAAAAGCCGCTGCTCAATCTCGCGCCGCTCTTCGGGTGTATAACCCCCTCGATAAGATTCGATTTTTCGTTTAAGATGGGCTGAAACATTCGCCAACTCTTGGCGAGCATATCTCAGTACCAATTCGGCAGTAATTCGGGCGCGGGTGAATATAATATTGCGAATACCCGCCGATACAAGGGCAGAAAAAAGGTCGGTGACTTCTGAATTGGGGCTGCGCCGATCGCCTTCCCCAATTTCCGGTGGATTCCAAAATACAACGGTGCGCTCACCCTTAGGAGAGCCGTCATTATCAATGACTTCACACTTTTGTCCGGTCAATTCCTGCGCAAGTTCGCGTGGATTGCCGATAGTCGCCGAACAGCAGATAAACTTGGGAGAAGCGCCGTAGAACTCGGCTATCCGCTGTAGACGCCTGAGGATATTGCCCATGTGCGCGCCAAACACACCGCGATAAGTGTGAATTTCATCAAC
>JBAXQP010000202.1 GCA_037131655.1 bacterium
CAAGATAAGAATGCGATCGTCCGGAAGCAAATTCCGGGCTAATAAGCCTCTGTCCAACAAGAAAGTCACGTTCAGTTTCTAATAAAGAGGCCATGCTATAGGTTTCATGGCGTCCAGAGATAGCTTCACTTAGAGCGCTTTGAAGTAAATTAGATATTTCTCGACGCTGAGCGAGTGTGGCGGAATGAGGAAAGGGAAAGTTGACTAAATTGCGAGCAAAACGCGTTCTTGAACACACCGCTACGTCCCCATCGGGCGCAGCCGCAGTTTGCCAAGCAGGCGTCGGAAAACGCGCTTGAGCTTCGAGAGCAAATCGTTCCCAACCTAATTCCGTCATTTCATCTAAATCATACCCGCGCAGAGCAAGTTCAAAACAGACAAGCTCAATTTTGAATTAATGGTATAAAACCCCATTATTTTGTACAGACAAGTTGGATAGACTATAAGCATCGATGAATAAGAAAATATCTGTTCGACAATATGGAGATGCCCCTTTTAGGGTTGCGGTCATTCATGGCGGGCCGGGAGCGCCCGGAATGATGGCTCCTCTCGCTAAAGAATTAGCTGCTGTGAGAGGTATTCTTGAGCCTCTCCAGAGAGCCTCATCAGTCGAAGGGCAAATTGAGAAGCTAAAAGCACAATTAGAAGCCTATGCGAAATTTCCGGTTATCTTAATCGGCCATTCTTGGGGGGCATGGTTAAGTTATCTAATCGCAGCGCATTATCCCGAGCTTGTAAGCAAACTCATATTGGTCTCCAGTGGACCATTCGAAGCCGAATATACGGAAGGGATGACTGAAACTCGCTTAAGCCGCCTCAGTCCAGATGAACAAGCAGAAGCGCGGACAATCATGAGCGAATTATCTATCCCATCAACAACCAACAAAGACTCACTCATGGCCAGATTAGGCGCTCTTTTTGAAAAAGCCGACACCTACGATCCTCTACCTCTCGAAACAGTAACGGTTGAATGCCAGTATGAAGTCCACACAAAGGTCTGGTTAGAAGCGGCGCGGTTAAGAAAAAGCGGGGTGCTCCTGAAGCTCGGAGAGCGCATTCAAAGCCCGGTTATTGGGATCCACGGAGACTACGATCCTCACCCGGCAGTAGGGGTAGAAAAACCATTATCCGCAATCTTAAGTGATTTCCGCTTTATCTTACTTCAGCGCTGCGGACATGAGCCTTGGGCAGAAAGGCATGCCAGGGATCGCTTCTTCAAAATTCTTAAACAGGAAATCGCCTAAGTTTCGATTTCGAATATTTTATCTCTACTTGTCTGACCAGAGACGAGTGTAATTCTTGATTTGGGAACGTTCAACTTTCGGGAAAGTAGTTCGATGACGGCTTGATTGGCAGCGCCTTCGACAGGTGGGGCTGACACTCTCGCGCGAAATCGTTCTTCTGACTCTTCTTTTAGTTCGTTCCGGTCGGCTCGTGTAGTTACCCTCACTTGCACCCTCCGCTTACTCAACGTTAGTCTCCACCAAGACCGTAGCTGTTTCGGGAGTATCCGGCGGCTCATTTTCGAGCCGTTGAATTCGTTCAAGGAAAGCGCTCAATAAACCTTTGAATTCAATTACGAAATTTATTCGTTCGTTTCGAAGCCGCTCCATATCTTGTTGAAGCCATGCAACCGTATGTTTAGCTTCTTGTTCAGTCTGTAATGCCTTTTGCCGGGCTTCTTCGACAATGAGATCGGCTTCCTTATGAGCATTGGTTCGAGTTTCATCAGCGCTGCGCTGGGCAAGGATTATCGCATCTTTAAGGATATTCTCACTCGCGTGGAAACGGGAAAGTTCATTCTTCGCTAATTCAAGTTCATTTCTGGCGTTCGCGGCCTCTAATAATACGGATTCGTAGTCCTTAATAAATGTTTTGATAAGCGTCTCAACCTGAGAGCACGAATAACCCCTCACTACTCGCTTTAGCTGTTTCATCTCACTTTCAATATCAATAGGTGTCATGCGGCTGTCCACCATAATAGCGCCTCCTGCGTAAACTCTCCTGAAAACACTATAACACTATCCAAGCCGACATGCAAGTAAATAATGAAATAAAGTGGATTGCAAGGGGTCATGGGGTTCTTTCTATCACAAAAAACCATCTAACATGTATATAAAGGCCAGTTTTTACGACTCGATAACTAACGAAGCGTCTGAACCCATGTAGACAGGTTTTGATATACTAGATGCGCCTATTCAGGTAAACATGCACTGCTTTTCCCTCAACGTTGAGGGAAAAGCGTTCAACGGCCCACGTAGATTCGCCCCCTAATTGTTGGGGGGGGTAAAATTCATTGTCTTGCAGGTCGTAGAGTATATGAGATTTGCAGAAAAGGGACAGGTATTGACCGGTCTAAATCCCCACGGGAGGGTATTGATGAAACTAAGTAGGACAGTTCTAATTATCATGCTCTGTCTTTGCATGCTTTTCGTGTGCAGTGGGTGTCGAAAAAGGACTAGCTACTTCTCTCTTGAATATCAATTCACCTCCGGTCAACTTCGCTATGTAAAGGTGAAAACCGAATCGACTTTATCGTCTAAGCCCAATGATTCAGTGCAAATTGCCCCCATCAAGACTAATTGGTTAAGTACTGCTCGAGTAGAGACCGTTATTTTGAACCCAAAGGGTGAAGCGATTTTAAAAATCGTCATGGTAGATGCCAATGCGAAAAGTGACCAGATTAATCTATCTTTTGAACAAGCTCAAAATCCTATTCCGAGCTGGATGCTTATGGTTGATCCCAAAGGTCGGATAATCACCAAGTCGAAAAAAGTAAAAACCGCTAATCCAGTTCACAAAATGCTTGCATATGGGGCTATGACGAATGCTGCAATAGCTTATGCGGTCCCGCTGCCTAAGAAGCCCGTCAAAGTAGGAGATACCTGGCGTGCAGAAACGATTACACCCTTTCAAATGCCCGAAGAGGCTATGGTAAATCCAAACAACCTTCGGATGAAGACGACCTGCACGCTAATTGGGTTAGTCGATTATAAAGGCGCTCCTTCCTATTGCATTCGTGTCAATAAAGAGTTTAGTACTTCACAAGCGAAAAAGGAATTTATTGTTAGAGATACTATTGGTATGGCTTGCAAGGGATATGAAACCACCGATTTTTGGTTAAGTCAGGATAAACTCGAGCCACTAGCATTCCAATCGAAATCAGAGATACATACCCAAGTCATCGCCGGTCCAAAATATATGCAGAACTCTCAATCAAACAAGCTTATAATCAGGACCACTCAAGCTGAAATATCCTCTATTCCACTCACTTTAACTCCCAAATAACAAAACTGGGAGGCCTATAAAGGCCTCCCAGTGAGCTATCTCAACCGTTCACAATGTGGTGTGACCGGCAACTATTACCTATTTTATTAAGTCCCCATATCCCAAGATGCGAGGTACTTTTCTTGCTCGGGGGTAAGGGTATCGATTGATGTGCCTAGAGAAGCCAGCTTTAGTCGGGCTACTTCGTGGTCCAAGTCGATTGGCACGGGATAAACATTATTGCTCAAGTCCTTCGCATTCTTGAGAATATACTCGGCGCTCAATGCTTGGTCGGCAAAGCTCATATCCATAACCGATGCGGGATGACCTTCAGCCGCCGCCAAGTTGATCAATCGGCCTTCGCCCAATAAGTAGAGCTTGCGGCCATCAGTCATAACGAACTCTTCGACAAAATCTCGAACTGTTCGTCGACTTACAGATAACTTCTCAAGCGCAGGAATATCAATCTCGACATTAAAGTGGCCAGAGTTGGCAATAATCGCTCCGGACTTCATAACCTTAAAATGCTCTTCGCGCAATACATGAATATCGCCTGTCAAAGTAACGAACAAGTCGCCCACCTTCGCCGCTTCGGCCATCGGCATCACTCGGTATCCATCCATTAGGGCTTCAATTGCACGGGTTGGGTTCACTTCGGTAACGATAATGTGCCCACCCAGGCCATCAGCGCGACTGGCGACCCCACGACCACACCATCCATAACCGGCTATAACAACGGTACGACCCGCGATTAAAAGGTTGGTGGCTCGGATAATGCCATCCATCGTGCTTTGGCCGGTGCCGTAGCGATTATCAAAAAAGTGTTTGGTTTCAGCATCATTCACGGCAACAATCGGATAACCGAGCGCCCCATCGACAGCCATCGCTTTTAAACGAACTACACCGGTAGTCGTCTCTTCCGTTCCACCGATAATTCCCTGAAGCGCATCTGTTCGCTGGGTATGAAGGGTTGACACGAGGTCAGCGCCGTCATCCATGGTAATGTTCGGCTTTGTATCCAACACGGCATTAATGTGCCTATAGTAGGTGTCGTGATCCTCACCCTTAATAGCGAACGTCGGTATTCCAAAGCGTGTAGATAGCGCTGCGGCGACATCGTCCTGTGTCGATAATGGGTTCGATGCGCACAAGACTACTTCCGCTCCCCCCGCTTTAAGGGCTAGCATTAAGTTTGCTGTTTCGGTAGTGACATGAAGGCACGCCGCAATCCTCGCGCCTTTCAAAGGCTGTTCTTTCTTAAATCTCTCACTTATTAGCTTTAAAACAGGCATTTCCTGTGCTGCCCATTCAATTCGCAACACACCCTGATCCGCCAGTGAAACGTCTTTTACATCAAAATCCTGTACTTGGCTCATAACCATCCTCCTAACAATCTCTAAAACAGAGCTATTATACCTTCTGATTCGGCTGATATTAATTATTAGGATCGTAGTGCATTTCGCAGAAGAAGTCAGAAAGAACTGAAGCAGGATTTGGTGATGAGGCTTAGGGTTAATCTCTTTCAATAATGAAGCTTTAGGAAGAGATTACTTTGGCACAACCAACCCCGCAATGACACGGAAATGACATGTCTTTTGCCTTTAGCCCTGCTTTCTCAGCAAATCAAGAAGATCCGCTATCGGTGGAGGGGGAGGGGTTTCAAGGGAGAGTTGTTCTTCGGTGGTGGGGTGGCGAAATTCTAGTTTATAAGCATGAAGGGCTTGGCCTGATAGGGTGTCGATG
>JBAXQP010000203.1 GCA_037131655.1 bacterium
ACATGTGGACCCTGTGGGTCAAGTAGTGACCTGGAAGTTGCGTATGCCACCGACGCTGCTCGCAACGGTTGGGGGGACCGCTGCTATCAGTATATCATGCATTTTGAAGAAGCATTCAAAGATCACTTAGGCGTTAAGCACGCGATTGCCACGTCAAGTTGTACTGGCGCCCTACACATGGGCCTTGCCGCATTGGGCATTGGTTCTGGTGATGAAGTCATAATGGCCGATATCAACTGGATTGCCACTGCCGCGCCAATTGTGCACCTTGGTGCCAAGCCCGTGTTTGTGGATATCTTGCCCGATAGCTGGTGTATTGACCCTAAACTTGCGGAAGCTGCCATTACGTCCAGGACCAAGGCCATTATCGCGGTTCACCTCTACGGGAATCTATGTGACATGAGCAGTTTGTTGGCCATTGGGTGCAAGCATAGCATATCCATCATCGAGGATGCAGCCGAGGCTATCGGTTCCGTCTATCACGGTAAACGTGCCGGCAGCATTGCCAAATTTGGTGCATTCTCCTTCCATGGTACAAAGCCGATAACTACGGGGGAAGGTGGAATGTTTGTTACAAACGATCCAAATATGTACGAGGATGTGCTAACACTCTCCAACCATGGTCGTACTCGCGGTCAGGCCAAACAGTTTTGGCCAGAAGTGGTTGGCTTCAAGTACAAAATGTCAAACATTCAGGCGGCCATAGGCTGTGCACAGATGGAACGTATTGAGGAACTGGTGGCCCGGAAGCGAGAGATCCTCAACTACTACCGCAGACATCTCGAGTCGCTGCAAGGGGTGAAGATGAACCCTGAGCCACGCGGCACCGTGAACGGTTCCTGGATGCCGACGGTGGTCTTTGATGAGGGCACAGGCGTGACGCGCGAAAGACTGCAGATAGCTTTTGCTAAGGATAACATCGACGCGCGAGTATTCTTCTGGCCGTTGTCAGGTTTACCCATGTTTAACGCGCAAACTCAGAATTTGGTGTCACGTAGCATTTCAGGTCGGGCGATGAATTTGCCGAGTTATCACGACATATCCAAGGTGGAGCAGGATCGCGTGATTGAAATTGTGCTGACAGCTCTGGGAAAGAAGGCGTAATGAAGACAGTAAATATCCTTGGATTCGGAGTGATGGGACGACAAGTCGCGGCATTGCTTCAATCTATTGGGTACGATGTAACGGTGTGGTCTCGACATATTGATGATGACAAGTCTCAACTATTTTGCAGGGACATAAAGCGGATTGATAAATACTTTCCGAACAAGGCCAAAGGCAAGGGACATATCTGTTATGTTAACAATATTGAATTATTAATGCCGGCACTAACATTTGAGGTGTTAGTTGAGGATGTTGACGTAAAGAGAAGGGTAATTGAGTCATTGGTATATGATGTTGGGGATCAGGGCATTTTGACGAATACGTCGTCCTATTCGCCGTCTGAGATTCATTGTTGCGCCGTTGGTCTTCATTTCTTCAACCCTATATATCTTCTGAGATTTGCCGAGTTGTCATGCACGACATTCGAGCCAGTATTGTCAATAAGGTGCTTGGTGGAATCATTGTGCTCTGAGTTGAACGTTGAGATTGTACACGTTAGAGGTAATCGGGGATACATAGGGAACTATCTACTGTTTCAAGACGTTGCAAATGCATTCAAATTACTGGAAAAGTACCGATATGATACAAAGACAATAGACAAAGTTCTTAACCATATGGGGCGATCTATAAGCCTTTTCGATATAGTTGATCTGGTTGGAGTTGATGTGACAAGACAGATAATACGCAATCTAAGCAAAGAAGATCCATCCATCTTCTATCCACCGGTCCTTGACAGGGCCATTGCTCGCGGTGTTCTTGGAAAGAAGAATAGAACTTCAATAAGGGATTTTGTTGACGAAGAGAGAGTAGGTAAAGGAGGAATATGAATCTTATCGGGATAGGAGCGAATAATCCGGAGACCATCCGGATGATCAAAATGGTCAAGTTAAAAGACCCGACATTCGAATTCTTGGGATTCATAGATAATGACGAGGCGAAGAAGGGCAAGAATTACTTTGGATTCCCAGTCTTTGGAGGGAGTGACACGATTCCGCAACTACTCGGTAATGAAGTATTCTTTGTTAATCTAATAACAAGGGACTGTGTGACTAGGTATGAGACATCACTGCAAGCGAGTGCCTTTGGGGCCCAATTCGGAAACTTCATTCATCCCAGCGTGAATCTTGAAATGGTGGATTTGGCAGTAGGCAACTACATTCAGGAGAGTGTTGTACTGCAGGCAGGGGTTAGGCTTGGGTATAATTCCAGTATACATATCGGAACTTTAGTGGGTCATGAGTCAATTGTGGGGAATTCTGTGTTCATTGCCCATGGGTGCAATATTTCGGGACTTGTAAGAGTAAAAGATGGGGTCTTCATTGGTGCTGGCGCCACTGTTCTTCCCAGAATTACCATAGGTGAGTGGACGGTTATAGCTCCGGGCTCGGTTGTCCGCAAAGATGTTCCGTCATACTCGCTTGTAGCAGGCAATCCTGCGAAAGTTCTGAAACGGAGGCCAGTTCCATATGTTTCTGGAGCGCCATTCGGTCAGACTCACCCAATGGTGACAACAATGCAAACGGATATGACCTCGAAGGATGGTCTGTCATGACAGTGCCGATGCGTAACAACTTCAAAGATATTAGTTCTAGGTGGCTCAGAGAGTCGGGAAGACATAAGTATTCATACAACTTCTCCTGGCTGGGACGTCCAATAATTCAGTACCCGCAGGATATCGTAGCCATGCAGGAACTTATCTACGCACTGCAGCCTGATATCATCATAGAGACCGGTATTGCCCATGGGGGATCACTGGTCTTCTATGCCTCGATGCTTGAGCTAAATGCCGCATGTGGGGGACCGAAGGATGCTGGTGTCTTGGGTGTAGACATTGACATCCGTGCCCACAATCGAGAAGCCGTCGAGAAGCATCCCATGGTTAAGCGTATTTCTATGATTCAGGGCTCTAGCATTGCGCCAGAGATCATCGAGCAAGTCAAGATCAGGGCAAAGGGCAAGCCTTGTGTTCTGGTGTGTCTTGATAGTAATCACGCTCACAACCATGTGCTGTCGGAACTGGAGGCCTACGCGCCGCTGGTGACAGCGGGCAGTTACTGTGTGGTGTTTGATACTGTGATCGAGGACATGCCCACCGATATGTTTCCCGACCGCCCTTGGGGAAAGGGCAATAACCCCAAGACGGCAGTCCATGAGTATTTGGAAACCCATGCCGAGTTCGAAATCGACATGAGCATTCAGCGCAAGCTGCTGATTACGGTGGCACCGGATGGGTATTTGAAGAGAGTTCGATAAATGCGGGAGCACACGATATCAACTACGCCGGTTGCGATCTACATACCAACATACAATAGGGCGAAGTGTCTTGACCGCACAATCAGGAGCGCACTGGCGCAAACTCACAGAAATATTCGCGTGTATGTTTCGGACAACGCCTCATCAGACAACACAGAGGAAGTGTGCAGGAAGTACACCGTTGACGCCAGATGTTCGTATTTGAGGCTTTCGCAGAATCAGGGAGCCCTGAAGAACTTTGAGTCTTTCAATTCCTGCTCCGGCGAACCGTGGATGATGTTTCTTGCAGATGACGATTACATTGACAAGGATTACATTGAGAAGTGCTTGTCTTTTGCATTAAAGAACGATTGTATTCGGGTCGGCGGCACTGCAGTGAACTATGTCGGTGGGATCGAGCGCTTCCGGGATGTGCCATTTGTTCTGAAGCATGACGCCCCGCTATTGAGACTGTTTTGCTTCTCAAGCATTCCAAATACGAACGCAGTGTTTTACGGTGTGCATCGTAAGACAACACTTGCGCTCGACTCCCGGATGCCGTCCAGTGATGTCGGCTATTCCTGGCGACAGATCAGTCGCGGCAAGGTCGCGGTGATAGGGACGACGCATATACATCGGGATGTTACGCACTGGCTTGACCGGAGCGAAGGCGCACTGCCCGCAGTGTGGGTAAAGCTTCTGGTGGCAAATGGGTACACGGAGTTCATGATTCAGGATTATGCGCGTCGGTATAGTATCCTGGACCAGGTGAGCATGTACTACGAAGAATTGAATGGTCGATGTGAGGAAGATGAGTTGCGCGTGTTTCTGTATCTCATGTATTGCGTGGAATGGTGCATACGTGTCGGCAACATGGCGGTCCGGCCTCGCTTCTGCGATTTCATTCGAGACGCAACGAGAGACGCAACGAAAAGTGGGTTCGCAGGAATAGAGCGGTTCCACAAACTTGAGGAATGGTTGCGAAGAAGCAATGGGATTTATCAAGGACAAGGCGCCGGATCGACAACTGAAGTTGAGGGGGTGATAACACGCAGGTGCGGTTCTTTCGCTGGCTGGGCAAAAACATGGAATGACCTGTGGGGTTCGGCTGCTCGTGTCTATGACAAAGGCAGTCAGGATGGAGGTCTTCAGGCCGCTGACATCATCGCGGCCCAAGGCATATTGCGTTCTTCCTGCTTTGGTCGCGCTCAGTTGTTTCAGGAAAGACTCGCAAAGATTCCCATGAGCAGATACTGGTATGGAGCCAAGATTCGAAGTATCCCGCTTATAGGGCACGTGTGGGCGAGATACAGGGCGAGCGTGAAAAGGTAGCGATATCTTCTGAGGTGAAAGTAGCGTCGATCAGGCGATAAAGTTATCTGTGTCTCATGATTCCAATCATCCTTTTCGCATATAATCGGCCCGACCATCTGCGTCGGACGTTAGATTGCCTGCGAGAGAATCGTGTCCCGCTGATCTACGCCTTTAGCGATGGCCCATGCACGCCGGACAAAGCGGCAGCCGTGGCCCAAGTGCGGGATATGCTTCGGGCTATCGACTGGTGTGATGTGGTGCTTTGCGAACGGGAATTGAATCTCGGACTGGGACGCTCAATTCTTGCCGGTGTTACAGAGGTGTTG
>JBAXQP010000204.1 GCA_037131655.1 bacterium
GCCCCCGGCGATGGCTGTGGCTACCAATAAACTGGTCGCCTCTTGTGGCGCGACCTCGGCAGCGGCTACCTTTGTACACTCTAAGCGTTACACTCCGGAAGTTGTACTAAAGGCCATCCCCTTTACGATAGTAGGCGCCTTAATCGGCGCGTTCTCCCTTACCACAGTTCCAAAAGATTTACTTAAACCTATTATTGCGATTGTTATCACGGGATTGGCTATTTACTTCTGGCTTCGCCCTCAAATGGGACTGACCAGTACCTATACCACCCTCACAAAACGCCTGAGCGGGTTAGTGTTTGCAGGAGCTTTTATAATCGGCTTTTATGACGGCTTTCTGGGGCCTGGCACCGGTACTTTCTTGATGTTTCTGATGGTTCGAGGCCTAGGTTTTGATTTCGTCCATGCTGCCGGAAACACAAAAGTCCTCAACTGGGCAAGCAACATAACCGCCCTTGTGTTGTTTCTTATCACTGGAAAGATATTCTTCGCCGCGGGTCTCCCCATGGCTGCAGCTAATCTGTTGGGCGGATATCTTGGCGCGCATACGGCTATTCGAAAGGGAAGTACTTGGATCCGCTGGATCTATTTAATTATGGCCCTAGCCCTTGTAGTGCGGCTTCTATGGAGATAAACCCCTGGCTAAGGTATGATAGCGAAAGAACATGAGGGAGAGTTAAATGCTTGAGAAATATAATGTAGTTTGGGATACGCCAAGTGAGAATTGCTATGGCTCGATGCCGTTGGGGAACGGGGATATCGGCCTCAATTTATGGGTTCAACAGGATGGCGGGCTTTATTTCTATATCAGCAAGACTGATGCGTGGAGCGAGACCGCTCGGTTGCTGAAGTTGGGGCGAGTGCGAGTTGGGATCACTCCCTCCCCTTTCAAGAAGGGGATGCATTTCAAGCAGACACTTAATCTAAAGACCGCCGAGATTTTGATTGAGGTAAACCAGATCAAGATGCGCGTCTGGGTGGATGCCAATAATCCCGTTATCCATGTCGTAATGGAGGGCGCTGAGGACTTCGAAGTTCGAATGGATGTCGAGTTGTGGCGCACCAGCAGACGGTATATCACCGATACAATTGAACTTGAATCCGCCTATCATTTATCCGGCCCTAACCCCAATCCGATTGTAATCGAACCGGATACAGTAGTTCCAGACCAAAAAGACCGCGTGGTCTGGTATCACCGCAACCCCTCTTCGATATGGAAAGATAATCTCGAACTACAGGATTTAGAGGAATTCATCCCCAAGCTCAAAGACCCCCTAATTAACCGCACCTTCGGCGCAATCGTCCAGGGCGAAGGCTTAGTCACTGCGGGTGAGTTATCGCTGGCATCAAAGAAAGCCGACAAGAAGTTTTCGATCGATTTTCACGTCCTCACGACTCAAACCGATACGCCTGATGAATGGATTGGCAAGGTCGAGAAGGGCATGGCGAAGATAAATGCCATCCCCAAGAAGACCCGATATGATGACCACTGCCAATGGTGGGAAGCGTTCTGGAACCGAAGTTGGATTTATGTGACCGAGAGTTGGGATTCGTTCGGCGTCACCCAGGGCTATACTCTGCAGCGATTTATCAACGCATGCGGTGGGCGTGGGGAGCAGCCGATTAAGTTCAACGGCTCGATTTTTACTGTTGACGGTTGGCCTTCGCGGCCTATGACGGACGGCAGCATTCCCGATGCCGATTACCGATGCTGGGGCGGCGCTTTTTATTGGTTCCAGAATACGCGTCTTATTTATTGGAGCCTCCTCGCAAGCGGCGATTTCGACCTCATGCAGCCTTTCTTCAAGATGTTCTATGACGCTTTGCCCATCGGCAAACACCGCGCGCGGAATATGTATAACACTGACGGAGCGGTTTTCGGCGAGGTCATCAGCTTCTGGGGAACTTTCACCAACAATTGGTATAACTTCAAATCCAAGGATGAGCGGGAGAAGTTGAAGGATAGGTTCGGTTTAACTCTCTACCAACAAGGCGCCATCGAACTCTCCGCGATGATGCTTGATTACTTCGAAATCACTCAAGATGAGAAGTTCGCCGCCGAGATGATGCTCCCATTGGTTAGCGAGGTCATGATCTTCTTCGACCAGCATTGGGGACGCGACGAGAACGGCAAAATCAGGTTCGACCCATCGGTTGGGCTGGAAACCTGGGCTAAAACCGTCAACCCCATGCCCGAAGTCGCCGGTCTGAAATGGGTGCTGACAAAGCTGCTCGAACTACCCATTGAGCTAACCACCGAAGCTCAACGAACCGGTTGGAGCAAAACGCTTAACGATCTGCCCGAAATCCCAACCCGCGAACTGCTCGGTATGAAGATGCTCAGCCCTGCCCAGGAGTTCGCCAATTATGCCAACAGCGAGAATGTGGAGCTATACGCGATCTTCCCCTACCGCCTGTTCGGGGTCGACAAACCTGACTTGGAGATGGCAACCTTAACTTTCGCTCATCGTTTCCGACAAGTAACCGGCGGCTGGCAACAAGATGCCATCCAAGCAGCCTATTTAGGGAACGCCACTAGCGCCAGTCAGGATGTCGAGCGAAACTTCCTCACTAAAGACCCCCACAGCCGTTTCCCTGCGTTCTGGGGACCGAATTTCGACTACGTCCCCGACCAAGACCATGGCACAGTCGCCTCAACCGCCCTCCAGCGAATGCTGATGCACACGGAAGGCAAAAAAATAATCCTCTTCCCCGCATGGCCCCACTTCTGGAGCGTCCACTTCAAACTCCACGCCCCCTATAACACCACGGTAGAAGGCATCTACGAAAACCGCGAGTTAAAAGAGCTAAAAGTATCCCCAGAAGACCGAGCCAAAGATGTGGTAATAATAGAGCCGAGGCATATGTGACCGAGGAGGTATTTCCAAGATGAGGGTTCGATGCATATCCAATGATGTCATGAAGTTACCAAAAGCCTATATTCGGCCATTAGGAGTTTATTCAGGTGGCCCAAATGAAATTAACCTTACAATAGGTGCAATATACACCGTCTATGCCCTTGCTTTTTGTAACGGAGGGGTGTATTTCTATGTATGTGATGATTTTCTAGCTAATGAACCAGGAAACTTTCCGTCTAATCATGGCGCTCCTTTATTTGAAGTGATCGACAGGACTCTCTCAAAATACTGGTGTTACGATTATGATAATAATCCGTATGTGGAAGGGATATCTGGGGACACGGCATTTATTAAACCTTCGGATTGGGTAAACGATGAGACGCTCTATGGGAGGCTGGTAGATGGTGATCCCAGTGCTGAGGCAGCTTGGCTGAAGCTCAAGAACTTGATAGATGAGGAAGTTGGAGAAATCTAGGTAAAGACCTATGCAAGTAAAATCAGCTTGTACTTTACAGTCTGTAATGCTTTGGCAACAATGCTGTCGAAGCCGTAGAGCATTAGCGACGCAGATTCTTTCTCCAAACGTCCCAAAGGGACGTCATTCCGAGCGTAGTCGAGGAATCTTCCGGAAGACCCTTCGACTACGCTCAGGGTGATATGAGTTGCACATGTGTTAGGGGAGGTATTTCCTAGATGAGGGTTCGATGCATATCAACGGATGTCATGAAGCTGTCGAAAGAGTATCTGCAGCCTATCGGTATCTATCCTGATGACCCTGATGCATCTTCTCAGCTTGGCCTCACAGTAGGCAAGATATACACTGTGTATGCAATCTTTATCAATAAAGGAGGGGTGTACTACATTATTTGTGATGACGATAACACTGGATATGACCTAAATAACTACCCAAAAAATGAAGCTGCACCTCTGTTTGAGGTAATTGATGGAACGCTCTCAAAGTACTGGTGTTATGAATATTATACTTGGCATTATAAAGGTGAAGAGCCTGGAGCAAGGGCAGTATTTGTGCCTATGGCTTGGGCAAATGACGATACTCTTTATTCCAGAATAGTTGATTGTGAGCCGAAAGCTCAGGAAGCTTGGTGGCAGCTTAAAAGATTGATGGATGATGAAGCTGAGGGATGCTAGCTTATCACAATGATAAGTAAAATCAGCACCAGGGAGGTATTTCAGATGTTTTCAGATACATATACAAACATAATAAAAGGATTAGCTATAATAGGCATACTTGTTGCCGTAGGTTTGTGGCTAAGCCTATCTTTCTGTTACGGGAATGAAAAGAGTGAAACTGTCAAACTTGGGTTTGAACTGCAGACTACCCATACCGTCCTAGTTGCCGATAACCAAATAGCGGTTATCAGAGCTGATGGGAATCGCCAAGAGGCTATTGTTGAACTTGAAGTAAGTAAATATAAATACAATGTGACACAGGCAGGGGATTCATCACCTCGTCATGTCTACTGTATTACGCTAAAATCAGAGGACCGGGTATCACCATATTCATGGTCTGTTTGGGTTGATCATCCGGTGGGTAAAGTCCAAATGCTACATGGTAAAGACCTCACACCATATGTTACATGGGTCCGTTTCGGTAGCCTCTTCGTGGCTGAAGCATCGCATTCTAATGATAAACTGGCTCGACTCAAAGAATGGAAGAAGGCGGCTTATAGTCAGGATATCGTGCGTGTGCCCGTCAATGGGATAGTTCGGGAGTCACGCTCCTGGGGTGAAAGCGCGGGCTACGTCGACATAAGGGTGATAGCAGTAGATCGTGACACAAAAAGGAACCTTAACATCAAGGTGACAGGACCGAAGCAGGATGTTGTCTTTACCTTTATACAGGATAAGACAGCAGAGTTAGGCTGGCGAGTGGAAAAATCAACAGAGGAAAGCAAGAGTTCAAAACCTTAGTAGAATGAGTACATGTGAATACAGTTTCCGATGCTTCGGTAGCAGAGCGAAGCGGCGCTGTTGGAGCTTTTCCGGAAGACCCTTCGACTATGCTCAGGATGACGTGAGTTTTGAT
>JBAXQP010000205.1 GCA_037131655.1 bacterium
CGATGTCACCTCGAAGAAGATACTTCGAGGTGACATCGGTGGATATGAATTTTCTTGCGCTCGCCATTGACAAAGATTTCCAGCCATCCGCGAATACCGATGGGAGTATCGCCATATTGGGAAATCTGATAGCCCTTGGGCAGGTCGGGGTAGAAATAATTCTTACGGTGCCAGATGCTCAGGGGTGATATATCGCAGTTGAGCGCAAGAGCTGTACGGGCAACATGTTCGACTGCCGCTAAGTTCATCACCGGCAATGCGCCGGGAAGTCCCAAACATACTGGGCAGCAGCGAGTATTAGGCTCGCCCGCGAACTCAACAGGACATCCGCAGAACATCTTACTCTTCGTTAACAACTCTGCGTGAACTTCCATCCCAATACTGGGAATGTATCTTGCCATACAAATCACCTCGATTACTATCGGCTGGGCCTTTATAGTTATACCAGGTAGGCGGCATAGGAGGAATCCTAAGCTCGGGTGTGGTATTCTCACTTCTGATATGGAAAAAATACTAAAAATATTATCAGGTTTTATTATATCAATCACGATAGCCCTGGGTTACCCAGGGGTTATTCTTTTAATGGCTATTGAAAGTGCATGCATTCCCCTTCCAAGTGAGATAATCATGCCTTTTGCAGGAGCATTGTGCTCAGTTACTGTCGCAAGAGAGTATGGGATAAATCCCCTCAATTTACATGGAGTAGCCTTTTGTGGCGCTTTGGGGTGTGCATTAGGCTCTGCGTTTGCATACTGGGTTGGCAGAATAAAAGGGCGGGCGTTTTTTGATAAATACGGTAAATATCTTCTAATAAGAAAAAGTGATTTGGATCGTGCGGACAAATGGTTTGCGCGGTGGGGCGCTCCTGCTACATTTTTTAGCCGACTGCTCCCTATAGTTAGAACATTTATTTCACTTCCAGCAGGCATTTCTCATATGCCCTTTTGGCCTTTTTTCTGGTTAGCTTTGTTTGGTTCCTGGCCATGGTGTTATCTGTTAGCTTTTTTAGGTATGAAGATGGGGGACAATTGGTCAACATTACGTTCTCGTCTTCATGGATTTGACATGGCAATAGCTGTTTTATTAGTCTTAGGCTTTCTTTTCTGGCTCTACCATCACCTAAAGCCGGAAAAAGAAGTCGAGGAGAAGTAAGAGGAAAGAAGCAAGAAGCAAGAAGCAAGAAGTGAGAGGCAAGAGGCAAGAGGCAAGAGGCAAGAGGCAAGAGGCAAGATCCGGAATAACCCAAATACCCCAACGGGGTGTTCAGTTGGAGCTGAAGGTGTGGAATCTGTCTGGAAGGTTTTGGATGAGGTTGCTTCGGCACAAACATCCTCGCATTGACACGGTAAGGGAAGGCTTCGGCAGGGCTTTGCTCTGCTACTAATGCATCGTGAAATAAGAAATACGCATAACGCAATACAAATAAGGATGTGAACTATGGAAATACGAATGATTGAGATTGAGAAGATTGTGGAGGATTCTGAGCAGCCTCGGCGGGAGATGGATAACGAGGCGCTTGATGGATTGGCGGAAAGTATTCGTCAGTACGGGATACTTCAGCCGATTACCGTCCGGTCTTTGAATAATGTGAACATGTATCAGATCGTCACTGGAGAACGCCGATGGCGGGCGGCTCAGTTGATTGGGATGGAAAAGATCCCCTGCATCATCAAAAGCGTTGCCGAAGGGGATGAGATATTAACTGAACAGATTATCGAAAACCTTCAGCGCGAAGACCTTCAACCGCTTGATAAAGCGAAAGCTCTCAACACTATTAAACATCACCTTATGATTACCAACAAAGACTTGGCAGAACGGCTTGGGCTTAGCGAGAGGGCGGTTGGTAACCTGTTGGCGATTATGAACTTGCCGAGTGATATTGGCGAAAAAATCATTTCCAGCCCAAATAGGCCGTCCGATGGTCGATTGACCGAAAAGCATGCGCGTCACCTTCGACAGTTGAATGACGATCCCGACATGCAGTCAAAAGTTGTAAGCGCAATCGAACGTGATGGACTGACAGGGGATGAAGCGGGTCGGTTAGTGAGCCGTATCAAAAGCGCTCCTGATAAGGCTGGCGAATTTTTATCCGAAGAAGGTACGCGAGCCTTCGTGATGATGCCGGAAGAGAAGTTTAGCGGGCCGGCTGTGAAAGTGGTTGATGTATCACGCTATCTTCAAGGTTTGGAGCTTACAAGACTAAGCGGCAAGCAACTTGAAGCGCTTACACATACGATGACTGAGTTGAAAGCGACGTTGGACATCCTGCTGTCGGAGATCCGAGAAGCCAGCGTATCGAAAAGTAGTGTTTAGGGTCGGAAGTTCAAATTAAAAAAGAGGGTGGCAGTGAAAGGAGAGCAAAGCCTGCCACCCCCAAGGAAGGAAGGTGAACTCGATCCAATTTTTATTATGGCACAAACCAGCGTTGTCATTAGCCCTACGGAAAAATGTGTGTGCCTCACAAATTATATTCAAAATTGCTTATGAGACCAAGTTTTTACTTCTGCATATAAGACGTCTAAATAACTGAAAAAGTTCCGTCCATTTTTAGCTTCGATATTTCTTTTCAACCTCAAGATTTCGCATGTATAAGTAACTACGAAAGGGGTAGGTATTTAGTGCCCCTAAGTAATATTTTATTATAAAAGTTTTTGAAATAATTAAAAAAAGCGGTGATCTTTAGATCATCGCTTTTAGATGTATTAAAATACGCTCGGAGGGACTCGAACCCACGACCTACAGGTCCGCAACCTGTCGCTCTATCCACTGAGCTACGAGCGCACGCAACACTCATTATTCTACCTGTCCCTCGGATCAAAGTCAAGCCAAACCTAACTCTTCTGAACGGTTGACCTTTTAGATCCCTGGCGGCATCCCAATTGAGATGAAATAATTTGCATGGGAAGGTAGATATGTTTGATAAGTGGATACCTCTTAGCGGGCAGAGGGAATTTCTGAACGCGATTGCGCCGGTCAAGGTGCTTGCATGTGGCCGTCGATGGGGTAAGTCGGAAGTGGCTGCGCGAGATGTTTATATGAGCGCAATAACCGGCTTAGGGAAAAGGCAAATTATTCTTGCGCCTTCTTATGATCAATCGCGGCTTATCTTCGATAGAGTTGCCAGGATGCTTTCTGAGGAATCGAGTTGGCAAGCCGCAATCTGTTATCAGCCCTATCCGCGCATTGATATTGGCGGTGGGTTTGTTGCTGCGCGTTCGGCGGCGCGTGATGGGATGTTTTTACGTGGTCATGGCGCTGATCGAGTGGTCATCGATGAGGCAGCTTATGTGCCGGAAGCGATTATCTTTGAGGTCGTCATGCCAATGTTGGCTGATAGCAAAGGTCAGCTAGTGATGGTCAGCACCCCTTGTGGGAAAAACCACTTCTATCGAACTTATCTTCGAGGGCAGCAGCCTAATTCAGGAGTATGGAGTCATGCGGCTACTACGGGTGAGCATGATATTGTCTCACGCGAGTTTTTGGAATCGCAACGGTCGCTGCTTACCGATCGCCAGTTTAGAACTGAGTATAACGCAGAATTTCTTGAGAACGCCGCTTCGGTATTTGAAACTGAATGGCTCGATAAAGCCGTTATGGTGCGTTTTGACGAGGAACTCGAAGGGGAACCTTGTGTGCTGGGGGTAGATTGGGCGCGATATCATGATTATACGGCTGTAATCGCGCTTCAAGGATCGCAGCAAGCATGCCGCGTGCTAAGCATTGACCGCTTCAATGGCCTTTCCTGGGCGGAACAAGTTGAACGAGTGGCGGACAGGGCGCGTCTTACTCAAGTTGGTTCAGTCCTATGCGACCGCACCTCAATAGGAGATCCGCTTTTGGAGCAATTACAAAGTCGGCTATCGTATGTGCAGGTTGAAGGAGTGACTTTTACTTCTGATAGTAAGCGTCGGCTTATTGATCGTTTAGTATTGATGCTTCAACATAACCGTCTGCAGTTGCTGCCGGACATGGACCTCTTGCGTGAACTGCATCATTTTGAAGCGGAGATAGGGCCTACTGGCGGGGTTAAATTAAACGCAGCATATGGCTATCATGATGATATGGTGATTGCGTTGGCATTGGCAGTTGCAGCTCTTCCCGAGACGCTTGAGCCTCCGCGCATTCGGGTTAGTAATGCGCATAGATAGGGTTGAAAAAAAGAAAGGCAGCTCATCCTTGAGCTGCCTTGTTAGATAGGTTGTTAAAGTGTATGTCCTGGTACAGTTGTATTGCAGGTCGGGTTGGTTCCTACGGCACCATAAGTATACGTGCCGCCTGACGGGCAAGCCGGAGTACCGGATTTAATAAAGGCGTCAACCGCGGCCTGAACTATAGCATCACCAGTGGTCTTGCTGTTGTCCATCGCCCACTGCTCCTTGGCAGAATCAATCTGTTTGAGGTTGGCGATACAAGACTTCTTGCGTGAAGTCTCGCGAGCGCTTACAAAGTTCGGGACAGCAATTGCAAGCAAGATACCAATGATCAGTACGACGATCATAATTTCAATCAGGGTGAACCCTGTCATGCGTCGGTTCTTCAGAGATCTCTTCATATACGTGAATTCCTCCATATTTGACTGTGATGTATCAACGACAGACCGCCGCCTGTTGGGCTCGCTGTAACATCATCAAAGTGTTTGTTCCACATCCCCTATAATCCCAAAGCTGTTAAAGTTACTTGTTTTTGATTAACTTGTTTGTTGAGAGAAAGTTAAAAGGCAACCATCTCTAATAGCTTACTACCCCCTACCCCCCCCAATATCCGCCTCCCTGCGAAGGCCATATCGAAGGGTTCCGGAGGCGAGCCGGCGAATAAATTCGCGGCTGTTGAGAGCAAAGTCCGCCTACGCGGACTATCCGGA
>JBAXQP010000206.1 GCA_037131655.1 bacterium
CTTTCCCCTTTAGCCCCAAGCCAAAGACATCGAATGGTAGCGCTTTGTTGATTTGGCGCTCCGGACGATGCCGTTCCGTAGTAGACCATTCGATCCGAACCATATGCCGATCCGCGTTGAGGAATATAACCGACTGTCGCAGGAATCGTCGGAGGACTGATAGTCATCGGAGCGCTTAATTGATTCTGCGGAAACCGCCAGTACCCATCGGCACCGGGGGTGTTGCAAAGAGGGTTAGTTGTGTCTTTTTTCGCTTCTAGAGCAGCTCCTCCAACACCGATAAAAGGCACAGCGAGAGCGATATAAACACCCTTTGGAGCCGTTACGACGATAAGCCCTTCCGAATAGGTCGGAGCGGGAATAGACTTAGTGATAAAAGCCCCTGCCAAAACAGGTGGGCAATCAACCGAGGGCGAACCACCCGAAGTAGGAATTGAAATCCCAACCGGACCCAAAACCCCTTTTACTGTCGGATAAGGAAGGAATCCCATAAGATTGCCTGTTGCTGTCGTGAGAAGCACCATCGGACAAGAAGCGCCATTCGGCACCATTGCGTCAACAACGGTTGGAGCAGAACATGCATCCGGTAATTGAACAGACCAAACAAGATCGGCTGTCTCATTATAAGCATCGTTGATAGGTCCACCGGAAGGAGTGCCTTTTCTAGCACCATCATCAAGATTGCCATCGCCATCCAAGTCTCGATTTGGGATTGCATCGAAGCATGCCAAGACTTTACGGTTATTGTCGACCACAAATATCATTCCGTTGTAGATAGCAACCCGTTGAGAAGCTCCAACTGAAACCGTTGTCCACTTCTCTCCAAGAGGCGCGCCTAGCGATTCAAAGTTTCCGTTTGTGTGGCGAGGGTTCTTCATGGTGGTCTGATGCGCATTACCCCATCGCACCATGTTAAAGGACAGCTTCAGTTCCTTTAGACCGGCAGCGAGAAAACCTTTACCGCACTCAAGTCCGCTGTTTGGGCCGTTCACCCCCAAAGTTGGTCCCACAGGACCATTAATAGCGCCAGTCACGTTCGTTGAAGTGATAGCAATATGCCCTGCTCCATAGGTTGAAGCAACAACGATGCCATCGTTGTTTTGACTAACCACGATGGGCGCCCACATACCCGTATCCTTCAGCATCGCAGCCGGTACAGTCGGGGAACCTCCAAACGTGCCAAGGCTCAGCGCCTCACCAGGCATTAGTTCATAGGGGCTCCACATTAACGGGTGGGTAGAGTTAACTAATTGTGGAACACCGCTACTTCCGGTGAATCGAAGCGGGAAGAACATCATATAATCTGAGGGAAAGTCCATTCCAGACGTCCAGTCGATCCAGAGCAGACCGCCGCCATCCACAAATCGCCGTAATTTTTCTCTTTCGTCCGCGTTCAGAACAATATTGCCTTTCACGTGCATCAGGAGAATATCGTAGAGGGCGAGCTTTTCGATCGAAGCGGAGCGGAGATCGACTTCCCAATAGGGAGCCATATCTTTTCGGATGCGCCCCCCTAATGTCAACCCCGGAGCGGCAGCGCCCCATCGATCAACTTCTAATTGCCCAGCAACTGCTGAAGCTAGCGGATTAACAAAACTCCACCCAGCGGGCTTAATATCTCTTCGTTGATCCATCACATAAAAAACAAATGGATCGGGGGATGGAAGCGTTGCACCGGCACCTGATCGAAGCACTAAAACGCCGCAGTTAATGTTGGTTGTCGTTCGGCTATAGACATTAGTCTCTGCGAAAGCAGGTATGAGCATTAGCATTGCCAACCCTATCAATACCACTTTCAACCAACCGTATGAGTATGCTTTTGATTTACGGACACTCATAATTGAGCCTCCCCACTGTAAATCAGGTTCGGACAAACAGGAAGTCGAGGTATTGATGGCAGCAAGCGCCCAAAAGCATCTTGGCGGATCATGCCCGCGTCTTTATCTCTTCCCGTTGCTAAAACCGGATCGTAATTAATAATAATGTTTGGAATATAGTATGGGTTCAAATTTTTCACTAGTGGATCGAGCGAATCAATGAATGAGGCTGGTATTGTCACATTGCTCAAGCCAAACTTTCTCGGGATCCATCCCCAACGTTTCAACCACTCAGCCTGTTCACTCATCGAAGGCGGGAAATTCTCAGTAATCGCGCCATTAATGAGAACCTGTATCGGCAAAGATTCTCCAAAATACGGATAATCCGGCCCGACGATGTTGTTGCCGTCGAAATTCACTGCCACACTAAAGTTCTGCCGTCTCCATAAAATGGACTGGGCTAAATCAAGACCTTTTTGAAGTAATGCGTCTTTGCGATCCTCAGGGTTCTCGTTGAACCAAGAGCCTGGGATTACGAAAAATGATCCCGTCTGCGCGTAGATCAGAGCATCGATACGAATCTTGATGGGAGCCACCGCAAACTTCGAGAAGAAGTAAGGCTGCTTACCGGCTGGCGAATTGATAGCCGGGTCGAGACGGAACAGCATTAGATTGTCAATTCCAGGATCAGTATTAAGAAGATAGGCGCTCTGCGGCGGCGCTGGAGTTAGCTGAAACACTGTCTTTTGAAAAGCAGGCCACTGATCATAGGAACTGTCCAAAGCAAAGGTCGGCACGAAAAACTGGTTGTAATAGTAACTCAAGCTTGGGCTAAGCGGGAACAGATAGGGCGTCACTTGAGCAGGGTCGCTATTAATCAGCATATTGATATAAGTGCCCTGACCACTGCCGGCATGACTCATGAACATGAAAATATCCGAAGTAGGTGTCTCGCCGAAGCTCCATCGGAATGGAACGCTTGACATGATATCTGAAGTGATACGCGCATGCATTACTTCATTGGGATCACTCGGGTTTTCTCTAATCCAACGCGGAGTGTTTTCAATGCCAGGTTTGAAGAACTGTGTCGTATTCAACACCACATAGTCATGCGCCATTAATGCGCAGGTTGAATGTGAGACTGCAGTTGGGCTACGTTTACCTTTGACCAGGTTGCCTTCGATATAAATTGTGCTGTTACTGACAACCGTGAACTGCCGATCGGCAGGGATAACACCGCGAACTCGAACGTTGCCTTCAAAATAGAGAACACCATTAAAAGGCATGTTCCCGACCGGTTCGTTCTGGAGGCTATCCGTCAGGTTGTTGTAGATAGCTTTAAAAGTTGGGTCTGCGGGATCGTCCGAACGAAACCAAAACGTCATCGTTCGGTTAGAACTTCTACTGCCATCCAGATTTCGCCAAACATCGTTAGGCGTTGATAAGTTGCGTGTGATAGTAAATCCCGCTCGCTTTTCCGGATCCGGGTTTTTCGGATCGTAGAAAAATTGAAGAGAAGCTCCCGGCGGTTCGTAGAAGGGACCATTCCAATAACCGCTTGATTGCCCCGTCGATATGTTAGTACCGCGGCCATCACCCTCAGTTCGCAGCCAGTCAGCTCGCAAGCTATATCCACCAAAAAGTGTGCTGCTATCTGTCTGAATATCGCGCATATTATCGACATAAACGCCACGGCCATAACCCAAACGACCCATATTTACATCGTTGTAAAAGAATCCCGAATCACGTGTCATCGAGCGATAACGCTGTTGACCGGTCGCTGGATCGGAACGGTCGATTGTCGGTGGTTCGAGGCGAATCACGTTTCGCGAATAACCTGCGATATCATCTCCGGTGTCCCCATCGCGCGATAAACCGTTGTAGGAATTAAAGGCAGCCGATGAGGGCGTAATTGGATTGAGAATTCCAGTCTCATCCGAAATATGCGGGGTTCCTCCACCAATTAAGAAACGACCGGAAGCTAACAGGCGATCCCCATTAGCTTTATTCATGCGTAGCAGCATATCTCCATGGAACTTAACGTCTGAATTAAAACGCATCGACGCGCCAAAATTACCGCGGCCATCGTCATAAGCGCCATAAACTTGTGTAATACCTACTTGACCGGTGGTTATATTCCCACCAGGGACACCATCGGTATATTGGATCCCAAATTCAGCAGCAGCAGGCGCTCCAATATCGGCCGGAACGCTTTTTTTGCTTACATTTGTAACCCAGCGAACGTAATCCGTTATACCGATTTGGGCATAGGCAATAAGTAATCGGTAAGGTTGCTTCGCAGCAGCGATCATCGTTGGATCTTTTCGGTTAATCTGGCCAAGAAAACCAATCGATTCAATCTTGATGCACCGTGAAAGTAGTTTCTCATCCTCTGAAAGGCCGGGATTGCCAAGTGGATTGTAGCTGATACGAATAAGTGCGCGTCCATTATTGAAGCTGATTCGGGTAAATCCCCCTTGCCCAGTGGCCGGATCGTAAGCTTTCAAGTAGGGATAGTCCGGATCATTAACATCAAGTATGTTTGCTGGAATTGGCCGCCAATCTGCCCCTTCTTCACTATTGAGAAGCTCAGCCAGGGAAAAATTGATCCCGGCTTCTGCGTAGTATTGCACGTCAATCATTTCCCCATAACGCTGGGTAACAAAGAAGTTGCGCCCAATCAGCCCTATAAAAACAAGCCCTAAAGCGAGCAACACGAAAGTAACGACCAGAGCAATAATTAAAGTCTGACCGCTCTGACGACGCGAGTTCTTCTTAATAGCAATTGAGATGTCAGAAGGCATCAACGATACCGCCTTTCATAGCGTAATGGACATTCCATCGTGTCCACTCATCAAACTTATCCACCAAGGAAATTCCGCACTTTTACTTTGCTTGTAAACATCACCTGTTGAGCCTCAGCTCCGGTGCTGTCATACCTGCGCACACCAACCATAACCATAATAAGCTGCTTTGTCGAATAATCGGCGACAACGGAATCGTTCGGCCGATTGACTTGGAACAAATAGCTAA
>JBAXQP010000207.1 GCA_037131655.1 bacterium
ACTGCTTCACGAATAAAACCAAGGATTCGGCCAAGAAGAATAATCCCTGCTATTCCTGATGCTAATCGAAGTACGCTGCCCTTTTTCATCCTGCTGCTTCATCCCTGAACAACTCTGAGGTCGGTTTTGGGCATTCAGCTTGTAGGGAACCTATCGCAGCATATTTTTCAGCATGAGCGTTATAGTCGTGATAGGTTGTTACGAACTCACGCCCCTTAATACCCAGTCGCTGACATTCTGATCGATCAGAATAGAGCCTCCAAATCGCATGGGCGATTGGTTCTACTTCCTTCGGTGAAACAAGGATGCCGGTTTTACCATCGGTCACGACTTCTTTGATCCCACCACTTGTAGAACCGATCACAGGGAGGCAGCAAGCGGAGGCTTCGAGAGCTGATATTCCGAGCGATTCTTCGGCTCGATAGGTCGGCACAGAAGGCATCACTAATGCGTCAGACGCCCCGTAGAGATCAGGCATGTTGGAATAGGGCTGAGAGCCTAGAAGCTTAATATGGTCACCCATTTTGTGTTCTTGAATAAAAGTCTCTAGCCAGGAGCGCAACTTGCCATCGCCTGCAAAGACTAACTGCCAATCAGCTTCAGGGTGTTGTTGGCACATTAATAGCGCGGCTTTGGCAGCGTAATCGACCCCTTTGATCTCCTGCAAATGGCCTGAACATAGGACAACGAAGGCCGTTTGCGATATGCCGTACTTCGCTCGGATTTGTGCTCGTGATTGTTCGTCGTGATTAGGCATGAATACATCGGTGTCGGTTGCATTTCTCAGGACATGAATATCGCGATGTTCGGGGGCAATTAGTTCCTCGATATACATTCTTATTTGGTCGGATACAGCGACAACGGCATCGGCGTTCAGGCAGGCATTACGCTCTATTTCAAGAAGATTGTGTTCGGCATCACTTCCGGCTTTTATCCAGCCTTGCCCCACCTTTTCATAAGTGTATCGAGAATGGACGGTTAAAACGATAGGGACATGCTGCGAGTTCATATTGGGATTTTCTCTCAACCTTATGATGCGATCTACGGATAATACATCTTGGCAGCCGAAGAAGCTTGGCGCCCCATCACGAAGTATTCTCCAGCGAGTCTTTGAACCCATTTTTAATCCATGAACTTTTGCGGCATATAGTACGCCTTTGCCGTGTTGAACTTTGTTGATAACACGCATCGGCACACTTATAAGAGCACGATTAGCAAAGCCAGGCATTGAACCCGAGGCGATAACTTCGACTTCATGACCTAGCGTTTTAAGGCCGCGATCTAACAAACTGATATGAGTGGCTATGCCCCCCGGTTTATTCGGATTGCATTGAGAAATTAGCCAGATGCGCATGTTATTTCAACACTCCTCCAAGAATGTTTATCGAGGCTAACCCACTCAGAATTGATTCAAATGCAATTCGCTTTGTCTCAGGTACGTAAACCACATCGCCATCTTGAATCGAGGGATTACCGGTGATATTGGCCTTTTTGATGAAGCTTTGGAAGTTAACAGGAATTCTTTGAACCTTACCATCAATAGTACGGAGGATGTAGAGGTGTGTAGTTATGCCACGTTTTGTGACATTCCCTGCCATACTCAGTGCATCTGAAAGAGCAGTTTCTCGACCTTCAATCAAGTTAAACCAACCAGGAGTAATGACTTCACCTAATACAGCAAATCGGCGGTTATTGGGCGGGACAACGAGGACATCGGCTGATTCTAGTGTCACGTTTGCGGTGTGATCACCGTTAACCATCCCTTTGAAAAGGTCAACAGGAATAGCTTGTCCACCACGATAGATAATGGCTTTAGAAAGGGCTGCATGTTCGGTATAGCCGCCGGCTTTCGCAACAGCTTCAATCGCACCAGTTCCTATTTCAAGATCGTATTCACCCGGCAGCGTTAATAAACCAGCTAGATAAATATGTATTGTCCTGGTTTCTTGAATACTGATGGTATCGCCCGGTTTCAGTAGAACATTGGCTTTAGGATCTCCATTTTGGAGAATGCCGCTAAGATCAAGTGGCTGCTCGGGATGTCCGGCTCTAAATAGAAATGCTTTCATTCGTTCGGGCTTCATTTTCAAGCCACCGGCAACGGCTAAAGCTTCAGATACACGCCAATTAGGTTCAATTTGATAGGAACCTGGGAGGCCAACTTGTCCAATGACATAAATATATCTCGGCTGAAGTCCATTTAGAGTTACATAGACTTCCGGACGTCTAAGCCTTATGCTTAATTTCTCAGTAATAAGGCTTTGAAGTTCAGCGAGCGTTTTTCCCTTTACGAATAATTCACCTATACCAGGGAAGACAATTGAGCCGTTTTGTGGCACAATGAAAACCCCGCTGTATTCCTCATGCCTAAGTACAACAAGGCCAATAGTGTCCTTGTAATCTAAGGCGTAGTTTGGATTGGAATTAGTCTGATTGTTGGTATTAGAAGTCTGTGGCACATCAGCCGAATAAGCAAAATGCACAATAAATAGCAAAGCTGTAATTGCTAATGCCCATTTAACCCACGACCAAATCCTGCGAGGCTGACGATCTGTTGACAATAATGATTGGAAGGCGACGATGCATGCAGGATTTCGAAAAACCTGATTTGTACCTAGTTTGAGGTATATGGCTTTTTTACCGAACATATCTCATTTCTCCTAAAACTGACTAAGCTGCGCTGTCGATCAGGACAACTCCAACTAACTCAGCTTTCGCATTATCGAGCAGTGACAGGCAACTCTCTTCACACGTTTCTAAACTGGCCCCTGCTTTAATGACCGGCAACACTCGTTCTGAGAGTTTGACTGCCATGCAGGCTTGCGGTGAACTTGCAAGGGGGGGAGTATCGACAATAATCAAATCCGTGTTTTCGCGCCAGTCCGCAAGTGAAGCCAACCAGGCTTCTTGTGGTGGCACAGGCATTATTTGAGGGGCGGAAGTGTCTTCATTTGGGAAGAAAGTTTTTAGTCCTTTAGTCTCAGGGCGCGTGTCGACTAAAATGACACGAAGGCCATTATTCGAAGCAGCAATAGCAAGGGCAGCTGCCAATCCGGGCGCGTTAGCTGATTCATTGGCTGGAACGACACTGAGAACTCGCCATTCCGTTCCGGCTCCTGCAAGTGTTAATCGACCTAATAGGGTTTGTGCTGCCGGTGAAATTTTGCCGTTTTTGATTTCGCTGCTATTAGCATTCGTGATATTAGCAGGAAATGCGGCTAGTGTTTGCAAACCAAGCCATCGCTGGGTATCCCATGCGGTCGATATTTTCGGGTCCATCGCTTCCGTTAATCCAACCGCGACGGCTGATAGGATTAATCCTAAGAACAACCCAAGCGCCATATAGAGGACAGGGCGAGGTCGGGTAGCTCTAATAGGCGCTACGGCGGGTTCAATAATTTCTGGTCGCACAGCGGCAGCATACTCACGGACTTTCATTTCTTCAAACTTGCTCATCAGCATGGACCAAACAGGGTTGGTGACAGCTTGACGGCGCATGAGATCACGCAGGCCTTGAACTTCAGAGGGGAAGTTCAAAGTAATCTTGGTATATTTTGGCAAAAGCACATCAAGCGCTTTTTGACGGGCATCATTGGATTTAATACTGAAAAGATTGAGTGTATAATTTTTAACTAGCTCATCGCGAATTGGGTTAGAGCTTTTTTCTTTCTCAGTTATCATCATATCATCGCCAACTGATTTCCGAAGCGCATTTTTTAATTCGTTTTTAGTGGAAGCTATCTGAATATCTAATGCTTGGACTTCAGGTTGGTTGTCCTGATACTCATATTGCATCCTTGCACGCTTGATTTGTAAATCTGCCAATTCCTGCTGAAGAGTATTTACTGCTGGTGATGTGCCGATGGTATGACCCGTTTCAACGAATGGTGCCATTTTTTTGATTTCATGTTTGATAGCTTGCTGCTGTTCAACCAGGTTGAATCGACCCCATTTTAATTCCTGTTGGTCCTTTTCAAGTTCAAGCCTAATTTTTAATATCTGCGCAAACTCATCATCAGGATTTGAATAGTGATGCGTTTTTAGCCAAACTATAATTTCTTTATTAAGTTGTTGAAGTTTTGTTTCTGTTTCTTCTAAACGGCGTCGAACATCGCTTGCCGTTCCAGAAGTATCTCTTGTGTGCCTTTCAGAAGTTAAGTCTCTATAATTGCTTGCAAGTTCGTTTGCGATATCGGCAGCTTCCTTAGCAGTGCCTGCAGTTGCAGATACTTCTAAAAGCTCTGTTAGCTTTGGATGCTTGGCAATAACTCGCTTTGAAAAGTCCTCGACCCTTTCGTTGATATTAAGCTTATTCATAACCTTTTCAAGCTGAGGTCGGCTGGTAATTATCTCTGCTTGAGTTTCTAATGAACCGGCTTGGGAACCACCAGTCAAGTCAGCAAGCATCGATCCTGCCCCTGCGCCAAGTGCCGAACCCATTTGAGGTTGTTCGATAAGTATGCGTGCAGTTGATTCATAAGAGCGTGGGACAAACATTATCAAAGCCGCTGCTGACACAATCGAGACAGTGAGGATGAGGCCAATCAACTTTCGATGCTTACGCGCAAGATAGAGGTAGTCTTGAGGAAAGCGGATTTGCGGTACATCAGCCGTATATTTTTTTCTTGTTAAATTTCTCATCTTTTCTCAACTAAAGCCTAATAACCTGCTTTAAATTGTCGGCATCAAACCTGGCATTCTTAAGGGGGTACCAGTCAAGCATATATGTAAATAATACAAAGGGAATAAGCTGGTATCCTTAAACTGTGGATGAAGGAATTAGACAGGGAAATTCGGCTTGGCTTGGACGGAT
>JBAXQP010000208.1 GCA_037131655.1 bacterium
CTGGTAGAAGCTAAGATATTGGCTTCGACTACATTGCGAACGAATGTAAAGTCGCGGCTTTGGGTTCCGTCGCCGAATATTACCGGCTGCTCGCCATTGAGCATTGAGGTTACGAATATGGGGATTACTGCTGCATAGGCGCTGCTGGGGTCCTGGTTGGGGCCAAAAACGTTGAAATATCGAAGGCTGACGCTCTCAAGACCGAACAATTTATAAAATAAGTTGCAATAGACTTCGCCCACATATTTTGCCAGCGCGTAAGGCGAGAGAAATGATACAGGCATGTCTTCGGTCTTAAACTCAGCCTCGATATCCCCATAAGCCGCGCTCGATGCGGCATAGACCACCCGCTTAATCCCCGAATCACGCGCGGCCAGCAGCACTTTGAGAGTGCCGTCGATGTTACTTCGATTATTGGCAAGCGGATCATCTATGGAATTTGGAACGGAAGCTAGCGCTGCATGGTGAAGGACAAAATCAAAACCGTTGAACTCCTCCATCAGTAATGGCAAATCGGTAATATCTCCAAAGACGAAGTCGATAGCATGCAAGACATCACGCAAGTTCGCCATTTTTCCGGTGGAAAGATTATCCACCACTTTGACCTCATGGCCGCGCAGGACAAGCTCTCGAACCAAATTTGAGCCGATAAACCCGGCTCCTCCAGTGACGATGTATTTAGACATAGCAGGATAGTCTCCTCGGATATTGCCAGGGCTTAAGCCGCCTTGAGTTCTTCTTGTTCCTCGATCGATACTGTCGCTACGGTGGGGACTTCCACCACTTTCGGCTTTGATGACAGTAAGCACAGCGCTGTTGAGAATAGGATGCCTAAATCGTTCTTTAAGGACATCTCATTCACATAGGTCACATCGGAAATGACTTTCTGTGGTAGCAGAGTGTACTCATAGAACTCCATCGGATTTGGTTGGGCGGCCAGTAAAGCCTCTTCATGTCGCAGCCAAATTTGAGTTCGGCCAGTCACTCCAGGACGTGTTGACAAGATAATATGACGTGCAATATCGGGGTAGCAATCGACATATACTTGAACTTGTGGCCGCGGGCCGACAAGGCTCATATCCCCCTTAAGCACATTCCAAAGCTGGGGCAATTCATCCAGTTTGGTCTTTCGAAGAATTCGGCCTATTTGGGTAATTCGCGGGTCTTTGCTTTGAGTTACTGCTGGCCCCATATTATGAGCGTTCACCACCATCGTGCGGAACTTGAACATAGTGAACTCTTTGCCTTTGAACCCTACCCGTTTATGCCCAAAAAACACCGGCCCCGCTGATGTCATTCTGAGCATTAAAGCAGTTAAAGCGATAATCGGCAGGCAGGCAATAAAAATGCCTCCACCGACCACTACATCGAACAATCTTTTAATTCTTGAATAACTCATTTGAGACCCCAGTTTTGTCGTTTGGTTACTTTCGATTAGCTTCAACAATCCGTTGAACAGCATTGATTACATCTTCAATATTCTCGTGCGTCATTGCCGGATAAAGCGGCAGTGAAAGGCAATTGCGATACCAGCTCTCCGCTTTGGGGAAATTGCCCGGCTTGAGGCCGTATTTCTTCTGATAGTGAGGATGGTGATTGATTGGAATATAGTGAACGCCTGTCCCAACGCCTTCTTTCTTAAGCGCATCGATGAACTGCGAACGGTTGATATTCAGCCGTTCCTCAGCAACCTTAATGACATAAAGCTGCCAGGCATGACGGCTTTCGCTGGGCATGTTTATATAAGGCGTTTTGATTTCAGGAACCGAAGTGAAAGCTTGTGTATAAAGGCGCGCATACTCGCTTCGTAATTGATTCATCTCTGTCAGCTTCCGAAGCTGCCAAATACCGATAGCAGCCTGCAAATCGGTCATGGTGTAATTGAAACCAAGCTCCAACGCTTCGTAATACCATGAGCCAGCAGTTGCGTCACGTAAAACGACATCACGACTGATACCGTGGAGCGTGAGCATACGCATTTTGTCGGCCAAGACCCCATCGTTGGTGACTATCATGCCGCCTTCGCCAGTGCTCATGTTGTTGGCTGAATGGAAGCTAAAGACCGTCGCATTCCCAATTGCGCCAATCTTCTTCCCACGATAGCGAGCGCCAAGAGCGTGTGAAGCATCTTCGATAACAAATAGCCCACGTCGCATGGCAATATCCATAATCGTATCCATATCGCATGGCTGCCCTGCATAGTGGATGGGGAGAATAGCTTTAGTGCGGCGTGTGACGGCTCCTTCGATTTGCGATGTGTTGATGTTCGCAGTGACTGGATCAACATCGATGAAAACAGGAGTTGCTCCCACATATTCGATGGCTTGGATGGTTCCGCAGAAAGTCATCGGAGTGGTGATGACTTCATCGCCCGGCCCGATTTCTTGGGCTGCGAGGGCAATATGCAGCCCTGCTGTTGCTGAATTCACGGCAATTGCATGAGCAGCGCCGACATATTCAGCGAATTCAGTCTCAAATCGTCTGACCTTAGGACCGGCAGCGATCCAGCCGGATTCCAAACTGTCAACGACTTCATGAATCTCTTCTTTGTCAAATTTATTGATAGAAAAAGGCAAAAAATTATTCGATTGTTTCTGACTTTTTGTCAGGATTGCTTTCATATTAGCTCCTTAAGTATCGATTGGAAGCTATAAGGAAGGTGAAATTTATCGAGTTTTCCTATTTAAATTATTGGCTTTAAACCAAGCAAAGCTCAGGGAAAGTATGAGGGAATTTTGGATTGTGCCCGGGCAGGCCCCAATCGAAGCCTGTCCAAAAACGTTCGTTCGCTTTTGCGCTCTGCATCTTACCGAGAACGATGCGAGAAGATGTTATATCACTTGAACCTGGGGACGGCCGTAACCATCGTCCTCGTTTGCATAGAGCAGCTATCACCACTCAGCGCCGGGCAATCCATAACTTGATTCTTGGCTAATGTTCCCATATTATTGAGGGGAAATATTAAGTATTTAATCAGGCCTTTTGGCTCATGAATTAATTGTTGTCATGTAAAATAATGTAGAAGATGTTAAAGTACTCTGTGTTACGTGACAACTTCCTTGGTTTGTTGATGTATTCAGTAGTAGTGAATGCATCAACATCATACTGACCAGAGAAACGAAAAGAGGGCGCATATGCCAAGATTCAGATGCCTCGGTTTCCATAGTCCTCAGGCACGGATTCAGTGAACAAGATAAAGGGGAAAGTGCGTAGGCGAGGTAATGAGCTTGTCTATACGCTGGGCGCCGAGACACTGGTCATCACGCCGTGGGGACGGGATGGGCTCCGTGTCCGCGCCGTCGCGGACGTTGACATCCACGATACCCCTTGGGCGCTAACGGAGACGGTAGAGTTCGCGCCCAATAGCAGTAGCGTAACCATCGAGATATCCGACTCCGAAGCGGTAATCAGGAACGGGAATATTTCCGCCCGTATCCAAGATATCTACACCCAACTGGGCTACCTACAGTTCTTCAGGCATACCGATGACAAGGCGACGCTTATCCTAAGTGAACAGGATTACGTTGTTAATGCCCACAACCCTGGCACCCGCATCTTTAAGCTGTGTGGCGACGGATTGTTCCACACCGAAGTGCATTTCGCCGCGCGCGACGGGGAACGATTCTACGGCATGGGGCTTAACGCAACCAACAGGGTCAATCTGAAGGGCTGCGTGCTTGATCTGTACCAGCGCCATGTTAAGCACACCATCCCGTTCCTGGTCTCCAGCGAAGGCTACGGCTTTCTCTGGAACAACCCATCACTCGGACGCGTCGAGTTGGGACAGAACATGACCCGTTGGGTTTCGTACGGATGCCGGCAAGTGGACTACTATGTCTGCGCGGGTGATTCCTACGCCGAAATCATGGAGCGCTATGCTGACGTGACCGGTCACGCGCCCGCTTTCCCCTACTGGGCGTCCGGATTCTGGCAGTGCAAGCTGCGCTACCAGACCCAGGAGGAGTTCCTCGGAGTAGCCAGAGAGTTCAAGCGCCGAGGGCTGCCTCTGGCAGTGCTTGTCATCGACTTCCAGCACTGGAAACACATTGGGGACTGGAAACTCGATCCGGCATTCTGGCCAGATCCGAAAGCGATGATCCGTGAAATGGACGAGATGGGGGTGCGGATTATGATCTCGCCTTGGACCCTGGTAGACGAACAGAGCGAGAACTTCGCCGTCATGAAGGCGCGTGGACTCTTCACAAGCTCGATCGGGGGGTCGAAGGATACGGTGGCTTTCGAGAATCCCCCGCATAAATACCAGTATGACCCCACGAATCCCGAGGCGGCCGCCTTCCTTTGGAGCAAGTGGAAGGAGAATTACTTCGACCTCGGCATCCGTACCTTCTGGCTGGATCCCTGCGACGAGTTCCACGAGATTCAGGACTACGACCAAGTCTTATTCCATATCGGGCTAGCCAGGGAAGCGCACGCGTTCTTCGTTGTGGCTCACCAGAAGAACATCTACGATGGACTGTTGTCAGCGGGGGAGAAGGAGGTGGTGACAATCTGTCGCAACTCTTGGGCGGGTTCGCAGCGCTACGGAGCATCCCCGGCCGCCCACGACATCATGTCGTCCTTCGAGCACCTGGCGACCTACATGAAGGCCGGCCTCAATCTCGCCATGAGCGGCATCCCCTGGGGAGCCAGCGAAATCGGCGGGTTCATCACCCACGACAATCAGAGCGATACCTTCCACGAGCTGATGGTGCGTTGGTACCAGTACGGCGTCTTCACACCCGTCTTTCGGACCCACGGTTACCGCCCGAACAACGAGGCTTGGAACATCGGGGGTGACAC
>JBAXQP010000209.1 GCA_037131655.1 bacterium
GCCCACACAGACGTCGTCAACTAGGCTTATGGTTATGGGGGAAAAGAAAAGCGCCCGAGGATTTCTCCAGGGACGCTGTCTGTTGGACCGGATTGATCAGGTCATAGATTTGCAGGAAGTGGCATGAGCTGGCAGGCCGGGGCTATGCCTTGCGATGGCTCCAGATGGCGAACACAGCGAGCGCGATGGCGATCAGGAACATTGCGTTGAGAGCACTGGTCAGGATTGCGATCTTGACTGACATGGCCCCCACTTGGGCAAAGGCGGCAGCTACAGCAGCAGCGGCGAGGAATGGGATGAACATTGAGGTTCCTTTCGGGGGTATGGGTGGGGACAATGAAAAGCGCCCTGGACCGTAAGCCGAGAGCGCTGTGTGGGGTGACGATTTGGCCTATGCAGGCTTGGCAGGGTTAATGCCAAATATATCAAGCCTATTAAGTGCAGTGAGGTCAATTAGAACTCCGCGTAGTGTCGATAGTGCCATCCCCGAAGGAAACCTAGTATCACTGGGCCACGTAGCTCGAACCTTAATGTAATTTCCAGCAAATTCAGCAAAAATGACGAAGGAATTAACCTTGATAGCACCTTCCGCGTAGCAAAGCGCAGTTGAAATGAATGCTGAGTCAGCGAAGTTTAAGTTATTCTCAACAGCTTCGGTATCTGGCCCCCAAAACTCCTGACTTGATGGTATTGAAAGATCTGGATGACTAGTCACAATATTTTCAAACTCGCCTTTGAACGCATCGGTTAAGTCATTTGAGTGTGCGGTGTATATGTATGCTGTAACATAGAAGTTCGGAATAATTGATTGATAACCAATGCTACAGTTCTCTCCGAGATCATCGTATACGAGTATACTTGTCAAATTCAGAATACCACCAAACTGCTGAGGGAATTTGATTGAAGATAATCTATTAATGTAATATTCGCCATCGACCTTCCATCCAGACTTTTCATGGTTGATATCAACATTCTGAGGTTGGCGATTTGGCACTAATTTGACAACGCATCTGGAATTCTTTTGCTGTGCTATTGCTTTGTGACGGAAAAATAGTCCGAGGCAGACAGTAATAATGCCTATGGGCCAGAAGAGGAATAGAAGGATAGCGCCAATTACTATCAGATATTTGTATAGTTTTCCTCTTGTCGAAAAAAGAGTGGAGTAGATATATATTCCGATGAGCAATACTGGAATTGCAAGAACTGTGATGAGGGCGACATTTAGATAATATGAACTATCTAGCTGGCTAAACACTCTTATACCTTCGAATAATACGCCAAACATGATACTTCCCTATTTTTTGACGCCTAGTGGGTCGAACTTTAAGCAATCAAATGAGTACTCATTTTGAAGCTACGAATATACCTTCCACTGATCTACCCCTCACACTGGCTGGCTAATTTGTGAATATATGAAATAAATTGCAAAGAATAAAGTGAGTGAAAGAAGTACATGGGTGTAGTAATTCGATATAAATCGAAATATCCTATTTTTGTTCTTTCTTTTTAAATATCTTTGAAATTGATTCATTCGAGAGATAGATGTCCTAAGTTTTTTATAGTGGAACAAATTTCTATTTAGGAAGAAAATTGGTTTCCTTATGGGCCTCGTCAACCTTTTATAATAACGCCGGAGACCTTTTACTTCACTCTTTTCTTTTTCAAATTTAATTTGACTATCGATATTTGCCCGTCTAAAAGCAAGCCTATTGCAAATAGCAAATTTCTTGATATTAGGCAAGACAAATTCAAAAAACAGTGACACAAGTAATGCCGCCAAAAGGAATTTCCATGCTATAAGAAAATTCACTGAAATGGTCGATAATAGTTCACTTACTGCAACATTTATATAAGTACCGTACATTTTTGGCTTTATTAATATAATGCGTTGGATTTGTCTGAGAAATACTTTGCGGTGCCGCACAAACCCAGCAGCAGCAAGTCACCCCCTTGACGACCCCGGTATGGTTCGTAATGGTTACTTCGTAACCGCACTTGCTGAACCAGACGTTTGAAGACTGCACACAGTCATTTCGGATCACGGATTCAGGATAGTGTCAGGGGCAATTTCAGGTGCCTTCTTCCCGTTAACCAATCTTCTGCCATCGGAGAGGAAATACAGCGCTACTACGTACAGAAACAGTCCCAGGACACCCATCGGATATGCTGTTAGCGAAAAGCTGCTTCGAATAATGATATATAGCAAACTTCGGTCAAGAAACGAGAACGCAGAGAACGCGACTACAACTGTCAAGATAATAGAAACGGGAATTGTGCGTCGCATTTTTGTTGGCGCCCAGCGAATAAGATACATTGCAAAAGACAAAGCCAGGATGTTTGTCGCCAGAAAAGCACAGAGATAGGGTATTATTCTTTCGAATGCAGTTGAGAAATGACATTTAACCTTTTCGCGCCACCCAATAATCTTTTCAAGAAGTATCTTTTTTGCAGGACTATCAAATTCTGATTCAACAGGTGGTCTATCGACACAGGGACTGGTGCTTTTCGTAAGTGACGCCACGTATTCAAGCGGATCTCTCCTGTACGAAGCTACTTCCTCCCGAGCTACTGCAATTATGTGCTTGGGTATTATCAATTCGATGAGGGGGACCTTTAAGGCAGTCTCAGCTACATCAACTGTGGGCTTAAGCTTCTTCGCTAAGTCATTATTGATCGTTGACCGAAAATACTCCCTTACAGTTGGTTGAAATATTGTGATTGACACAAGACAAGTCAAGCATAACGCGAGTGCAATGGCTTGGATAACAAAAAGTGCTTTTTTCATAGTACAGGTCTCTGATTTGAATATCGGAATATTGCCGCCGATTCTTGGATGGCAAAGTAAGCGCCTACCAGATCATCAATGTTCACGTGCCAAGCAATGCGAAAAGCATGAATACACAGACCGGCAAGACCACTATCCACCCCCAAGAATCCTGATGTTCAAATGCCAGAACTAGCACTCCAGCAGCGAACAGGGAAATGGAAGTAAAACCTAAGAATCCGTCCTTGAGCCGGGATCGCAATTTGCCCCCATAACTTCTAAATCGTTCGACTCCGAACTCATTGGTTCGATCAAACTTTCGCTTCCGTCTCTTGAGCCAAAGTCCTGCGCCGATGGCGACAAGAGCAACACCCATTAGATCGGCGCTCCAGGTCATCTCTCTTTTCCTTAGGTGCTCGAAGCTTTTCTACTGCCGGGCGTCCACTGGGGCAACTGAAACACGGCCCTTGCAATGCCATACAGACCCCATAGGAGCAGGAGCGGAATAACCAAGGTTTGGAGCAGGAAGATACCCATAAGTCGGACCATGTGCTCCGTCGCCTGTTCAGCCGCAGCCTTCATTTCTTCAAAGCGCCCCGTGAAGTCAGGAAGCTTCGGTATGGTCAGCGTTGGTAAAGGCGGCAGATTGATTGTCGGCAGGGTTGGCATACTTGGCAGATGTGGCTTCCACCATGATCCGGATTTAGCGGGGGCTGCAGATGCTGGCAATGCTGGTGCTGATGCTACGGGTGCTGGTGCCGCGGGCGCCGGAATCGGTGCTGGTGCCGGTGAAGATAACGTGACCTTAGCCGCTTTACCCATGGCGGTATCTATTGCGCTCTGACTCGCTTCATATTCGGACGCCATGAACGTCTCAGCGAGAAAGTCGGAACCTAGGGCAACTGATGGGACGGCGAACCGAAGCATAAGCAGCACGACCAGAAGTTTGGAAATCAATGCCGGAGGCTGTCGCTTCAAGAAGAAGAACGAAGCCCACCCAACCGCTGTGATTGTGAGGACCAGCTTAATCAACCAGTAGCTACTCATCGCAATGAGCACCTTTTGGATTCCGAAAGAGACACTGGCCACCAGCATGAGATCGGAAAAGTGCTTCACCAATTCATTGATGGGTGCTAGCACTTGGCCCGGCGCAAATGTGGCACCGATCCCTGCCGGCATGATGTCGATCTGTGTGCCCTGCAGGACTGAGATGACACCGCTGATGGCCCTGGCGCTGGCAAAGCTGACCAATGCCCTCTTGAGTCCAGCGTCCACCTGCTGCGTGGCCGGAGCGTCGAGCGGCGCCAACCATGAGGCAATCAATAGCGCCAGCAAACAAAGAAGCAGAGCCGCTTGACGTGCGATTTTCATTTTGTGATCCCTTGAGGTTGCATACCGGCTTGTCTATTGGTCATGTCGGCAGAATCAAAGGCGTCCGACCTTGCAAGCATTAGGGCGCCCACACTATGCAGGAAACACCAGACCGACAGCAAGATGCCGACGATCAGAAGTATTAGCCCAACATTTCCGACCGTATCAACCTGTGCGCTAACACGGCTCAGATTTTCTGATGTTGATTTCAAATCCGCGATTGCCTTGGGCAGGTCTTGTGTCTTTATCCGTGTGAGTGTCTTCTCGACTTCTGTCAGCACCAAGAGCGCTTGATCAGCTGTCGCAATGAACGCTGAACTTAGATTTTTTGCATCGCGACTTATCGCATCCGAAACGCCAGACAGGCTGGCACTGATGGCCTTTATCTCATGGGCGTTGTCCTTAAGCTCTTGCCCCTTCTTGGCCATTGGCTGCGACATCACGATGACGGGCTTCATGCCGACCATTTGAATTCCGGTTGGTAGTGAAAGGCGCAACAGTCCGTCGCCCAGTGACTCAATCGAGTTACCCAATTTCGCCGTTACCACTGACGCCGAACGCAAGCCGTCTGCGTATTGGGGGCCAAGTTTTGTTTGGTTCTCGGCAGCTACGCGAAGCTCATTGACGA
>JBAXQP010000210.1 GCA_037131655.1 bacterium
ATTATCATCAGGATCTATCGGGACTTCACGCTTCAGGCAGATAGGACCGGTATCCATTCCCTTATCCATCTGCATTATCGTTATTCCAGTAACCTCTTCCCCTAATAAAATTGCCCTTTGAATTGGAGCAGCGCCTCGATATTTTGGAAGCAGTGAACCGTGAACATTAATTCCACCATGGGGTGGAATATCAAGCAGTTCTTGAGGCAATATTTGCCCATAGGCTGCCACGATTAATGCATCGGGATTGAGTAATCTTACAAGTTCGATAAACTCAGGGTTGCGGGCTATCTCTGGGGAAAAAACATCCAAACCAATCGCCAAAGCGGCTTTTTTAACGGGAGTTTGCGTTAGGTTCATTCCTCTTCCGGCAGGACGATCCGGTTGAGATACAACACCGATAACTTCATGCTCAGAGCGACAGAGCGCCTCTATGCTTGGCACAGCAAAAAAGCTCGTCCCAAAAAACAAAAGGCGCATCCTAACGCCTCGCTTCCACTAAAATAGCTTCTTCTTCCTCATCTTCATCCGGTAGGCTCCAATGAAGGGTTGAAGGGTCAACCTTGTCGATAAATAAGATACCATCGAGATGATCGACTTCATGCTGAACTATGCGCGCAGGAAATCCCTCCAATTCATAGCGAACAGTCTTCCCGCGACGATTAAATCCGGTCAACACCACTCTTAGTGAACGCTCCACGTCACCATATACCGAAGGAATGCTGAGGCACCCCTCCAGCCCGACCTCTGTTTCTTTGCTCAAATCTGAAAGCACAGGGTTAACCACAACCTTCGGTGATTCTTCAGGGGGCATGAAAATTATTATTCTCTTGCTAACCCCTATCTGAGGCGCAGCCAAACCAACCCCATTCCCTTCATGAAGATTATCAATCATGCGGTCAACTAATCGCTGCAGCTCAGGATTATAACGTATTACTTCAACAGCTTTCTGGCGTAAAATAGGGTGCGGGTATTTTGTTATCTCACTCCCCTGTTTGTTCTCATATAGGTGCTGCACATTCTCTGGTATGACGATATCCATTAACCACCTCAATTATATTATACACGCCCACGTCAAGAGGTGTTTGCTTAGCTATTCTAACTATCTATTTTACCATACGTTTATGAAGTGTTTGAAAGTCAATTTAAGCACATCAAGAAAGTAACTATTAAGCGGCTAAAAGCATATCGGCAAGGCGATGGCCGAGTTCAATAGCGTTGGCGGGATCACCAACGAGACTATTGCGGTGGAAACTTTTCCCATCAAGTGTAGCGACAATGCCGACTAAACTGAGTTCGTCTTCATTCACTTTAGCATAAGAGCCTACGGGAAGATTTGATTCAGCGCTAGTGGCTTCGAGAAATGAACATTCTGCAAGAACAGCCAGGCGACTTGGTTCATGACTGATTGCGGAGGCAAGTGTGTAGGCAATGGGATCATCATCACGTACTTGCAATGCAATCGCGCCTTGACCTGCGCTGGGGACAATATCAGTGATTTTAAACATCTGGGCAGCCCGATGCAGCATATTCAACCGTACGAGCGCGGAGACAGCTACAATAACGCCATCACACTCACCGGTCTGCAGTTTCTTTAATCTCTCTTCAGTCCCTCCGTAAATCTCAACTATTTTGAGGTCAGAACGAAGCGCTTTCAACTGAACTCGTCTACAAACGGTATCAACTCCAATTGTAGCTCCCGGCATTAATTGAGGAAGATCTCTTTGGTCGCTAGTGACTAAAGCATCTCGTGGGTCAGATCTTGGAAGTATTGCAGCAATCACTGTTCCAGGGGCGATTCCGTTGGGAAGATCTTTTACACCATGAACCGCAATATCAATCTCGCCATCTAGCAATGCTTGCTGGAGTTCAGGAACATACATCCCTTTAAAATGGATGTCAGGAATTAATGGGGATCCATTACTTACAGATCCCGCAGAGACGAAATATAGCTCTAACTCAGCTAAAGGATGATCTTCCCGTAGCATTATAATGGACGCATCCGCTTGCGCTTTAGCAAGTGAATTACGTCCAGTGCCCAGCTTGATTCGCATCTTGGTTCCCTGGACGAGCACAGATTGATATTATTAAAGTTCCGCTCGCTATTGCATTATTCCTTAACTCTGCTATTCATTTACCTAGTATTAGTTACAGGCTTGGAACTGAGAGAGATCGAAGCAAGAGGCAAGAAGCAAGAAGCAAGATTGCGGATTTGAGGTCAGGGGGCTAACCCCCTACGTACCGTAGCTTTAGCGAAGGTACGTCACCCTGAGCGTAGTCGAAGGATCTTCAATAACTTCTCCACGCCAAAAGGTTTTATTGGTATTGGACGCCCCTCTCCGTGTCACGGAGAGGGGCCTACGAAGTAGGGGGTGAGGTCTTGCGGATGATACCTAGCTTGATGAGCTGCCAACGCTAAGATTTCAACTACAACGCTACGCTTTGCTAACGAAATCTAGACCTACACCTTCTATTTTTTGAAGATGTATAAACCTGCTTTATTCCAATCGTCTAGGAAGCGTTCGAGGCCGATGTCGGTTAAGGGGTGGTGGAAGAGTTGTTCCATCACTTTAAACGGCATCGTTCCGATGTGAGCGCCGGCGCGGACAGATTCGACGACATGAATTGGGTGGCGAATGCTGGCTACCAAGACTTCGCTCTTAAAGCCATAGGTATTCACCATATCGACTGTATCGACGACTGCCGACATCGCTTCCCCGCTTATATCATCAACGCGCCCAACGAAGTTGCTAATAAAAGTTGCGCCGTTCTTTGCTGCAATTAAAGCTTGCGAAAGAGAGAACACCAGCGTTACATTAACTCGAATACCCTCACTGCTAAGCTTCTTTAGGGCGCGCATCCCATCTTTGGTCATGGGGATTTTAATAACGATATTCGGATGCCATGAATGAATTTCATAAGCTTCCTTTAGCATCTCCTCATAAGTCGTCGCCACAACTTCAGCGCTAATCGCTCCATTCGGGACAATACTGCAAATCTCTAGTACCGTTTCTTTAAATTGATGACCCGTTTTTGCGATTAGTGTTGGGTTGGTTGTAACCCCATCCATAATCCCCCACTCATAAGCCGTGCGGACTTCACCAACATCACCTGTGTCTAAGAAAAACTTCATAAATTCCTCCTGTTAGCTACGATTTCAAATCCTTCCATCGCTAGCCCATTTTTGTCAGTTCGGTAAAACGAGGTTTCAAATCCTGATAAAGCTGACGATACATTCGATAATAAGGGGCATATTGTTTATTCAATTCCATATTCGGTTGAATGCGGTCAGTAACTTGAATCGTCGAGTGACAAGCTTCGGAAACGCTCTTCCAAACTCCGGTTCCGACGCCTGCTAACAACGCGACTCCAAATGCCGGGCCTTCATCGACATTAATCATTACATGCTCACGCCCGGTTATGTCGGCCTGCATCTGTCGCCATAACGGACTGCGAGCGCCACCGCCCGATGCTCGAACTTGAGTAACCGACACGCCCATCACATCGAAAATGGCAAATGAGTCATTAAGCCCATAAGCCACTCCTTCAAGCACTGCGCGGGCAAAATATGATTTATTGTGTCTTAAAGTTGCGCCAAAGAAGACACCGCGAGCATTTGGATCGGGATAAGGCGTTCGCTCACCGGTTAAGTATGGGAGGAATATAAGCCCTTCGCATCCTACCGGCACGGTCGCCGCTTCGGCAGTGATGAGTTCATAAGGGTCTTTTCCTAAAGAAGCCGCTACACTCTTCTCCTCGCCGCAGAATGTATCTCGATACCATCTCAAACTTCCTCCAGCTGAAAGCATTGCGCCCATTACATGCCATTTGCCGGGCACTGCATGACAGAAAGTATGGGTTCGATACTCAGGATCAACGCTTGGCTCGTCCAAGAATGCGAAAACCACACCTGATGTGCCGACTGTCGACGATACGACACCGGTATCAACGATGCCATTACCCACTGCTCCGGCAGCTTGATCGCCTCCACCACCAACAACAGGGGTTCCTGGGTTTAATCCTGTCAGCGCAGCCGCTTCGGCAGAGATGCATCCGCTCACTTCAGGCGATTCATAGACCTTAGCCATCCACTCTTTCGGGATATTTATCGCATCGAGTACTTCATACGCCCAATCGCGTTTTTTAACGTTGAAAAGACTCGTTCCTGAGGCGTCAGAAACTTCAGTAGCATATTCGCCCGTCAGCATGAAGCGGATATAGTCTTTGGGCAAGAGAACCTTACGGACCTTTTCATAATTCTTCGGCTCGTTGTTGCGAAGCCAAATGATCTTGCCTGCAGTGAAGCCTGTCAATACTGGGTTTAAAGTCAATTCGATAATTTTATTTTTGCCGACAGTATCGGTTATCCATGCGCATTCTGCAGCCGTTCGCTGGTCACACCAAAGCAAAGCAGGTCTAATAACCTGGTTCTGAGCATCAAGAAAAACTGAACCATGCATTTGACCAGACAGTCCTATTCCACGGATTTCCGATGCTTTGATACCGGTTTCCTCGATAAGCTTTCTAATCGTACCGACAGTAGCATTCCACCAATCAGCAGGGTCTTGTTCGGCCCACAATGGCTTTGGTGTATAAAGCGGATACTCTATCAACGCTCTCGCCCTAACCGCTCCGGTTTCATCAATCAAAATCGATTTGGTACCGCTTGTACCAACATCAACACCAATCAGATATCTTCCTTCAGGCATAATTTCATTCCTCCTAGCATTAC
>JBAXQP010000211.1 GCA_037131655.1 bacterium
GTTTGAAGCAATTACCCGATCCTCCGATGGTCATATTCACACGGGGTACTTTGGATGCTATGGCAGGACCAAAGTTGGCTATCGTCGGTACGCGATCGCCGGATAATGCGGCGCGAAGCTATGCAGAAACTCTTGCATTCAGGCTCGCACAAGCCGACAATGTTATCGTTAGTGGGTTCGCGGCAGGGATTGACAAAGCAGCTCATTTTGGAACGATGAAAGCGAAAGGAAGAACTATCGCTGTGCTTGGCAGTAATTTGGATGCTGTTAGAATGCCAAGTTCTTCGCCGGATGTTGATGAGCTTCGCAATTACACTATGAAACATGGTCTTTTCATCACTGAACAAACGCAGTTATGGTGTAACCAATCACGTAACGCTGTTGTTGCAGCTCTGATGGCAAGGAATCGCATCATTGCGGCTCTTGCCGATGCGACAATTGTTATTGCATCGAGTGGTTCAGGTGGAGCCCTTCATACAGCCGAACGTGCTCGACGCCTTGGCAAGCGTGTTTGGATTGTTGATTGGCGTGATAATCGTTATCTTGGGAACCTGAAATTACTATTAGGCGGTGCTGGATCACTGCCTGATGAGCCGAATGAAGCGGCTGAAGTCATCATTAACGCTTCACGTAGTGCGTATTCAGGGTAGCTTTGTCCTGATCAAAGACGGTGTGTAATGCGCACTAAGTCATACGCTAATGGAAGCTCATCGGATCGATAGGTTTACCGTTCTTTCGGACTTCGAAATGGAGGTGGGGGCCAGTTGAATAGCCAGTCGAGCCGACATACGCCACAACTTGACCACTTTTGACGGATTGGCCATCGCTTACACTTAACGATGAGCAATGACCATAAAGGGTACTGATACTGCTACCGTGATCGATAATCACCACATTGCCATATCCCCCCATACTTCTAGCGGCAATCACAATGCCATCAGCGGCAGCATGAATTGGTGTGCCGTATCCCATGCTGTAGTCGGTTCCAGTGTGCATTTTGTAAACATGGGCAATCGGGTGCACACGCATGCCATAGCTCGATGAAATTCGCGCCTGGGGATACTGAAGGCTGCCATGCCAACGGACTTGGGCACGATTTTTAAATGCTGGAGTTTTATAAAGCGCTTGAATACTCTGCTCGATTTGTTGGGATTGGGCTGCCAACTCATCAAGCTGTTCTTTGAGCAACTGCTCGTCATTTTCAACCTGCTTTAAGATTTTGGACTTTTCATCCATCGTGTTATATAAAACAGTGGCTTCGGCCTTTTGAGTATTTTCCAGGCGTGAAACTTCTTTTACAACACCATCCTGTACCAACTTATCTGCTGCAAGCTGGTTTTTCATTTCCCTGACTTCTTTATATAGCTTGTTATCCTGTGCTGAAATACGTTGAATGGCATCGCCGCGACTCATCAGATCACGCATCGAGCGCGAACCTAATATCACGCTAACAGTCTCAACTCTGCCCTCAACAAATCCTGCATGTATTCGTTTTGCTAATAGAGTGCGGCGCAAGGCGAGTTTGTCCTTGGTTATCTGGAGTCGATTCGCGATTGCTAACTGCATATCACGAGATGAATCGAGTTGGTCTTGAGTTCGCTGCAAGCTTGTTTGAGCCACATTAAGCTGGCCTTCGATTAGCTGCAAACGGGCGCTTACTTCTGCTTTCTCAAGTTTCTTCACTTTGAGTTTAATCCGCACATTCTTGATGCGGTTCTCTACTACCTGAAGCTTTTTCGTGAGCTGCTGGTGCTTTTTAGGGTTAGTCGGTGTGCGTTTGGTGCGCTTCTTCGCATCCAAGCCGACACTTGATGTTAGGAGTAAAACCACAACGATAAAAAGCCATCCGCAGCGTTTCAAATAGTCATCTCCTATACTCTCAAGAACCGATGCACAGCCAAGATACCGCAGACACAACCTGCTAGCCCTCCGCAAAGGCTAAGACCACCTAGCACTACCCATAATTGTTTAGCTGTCAATACCAAATGGATACCGGGGATGTTGAGATTATTGACTACTTCAGGAATGGGCTGAACTACTGCCCAAAGGATAAGTGATGCGATGATGCCGCCAAGAACCCCTTGGTAAACTGCTTCAAGAACGAAGGGTATTCGAATCGTGGATGCCGATGCGCCAACTAATTGCATGACCATGATTTCACGACGCCTTGCGACCACCGTCAATCTGATCGCATTATAGATTAACAACATCGCAACCAGCATCAAAGCGGTGCTCACTGCTGCGCCTGTGACACGAACAATTTGGATAATTCTAAGGACAGTACGCTGCTCTTTTTGAAGATATTGAACCTTTTCTACGCCTGGCATTCGCTTGATAGCAGCAGCAATGACATCCGACCGATTCAACTTTGAAACTTTAAAGGAAAAGGTATCCGTCAAAGGGTTGGGAATATCACTGAGATCGCCCATCTTCTCTTTGTTTTCAACCTGAAACTTCGTCCAATTCTGGTCTTTGGTCTGATACCCAATTGTATTCACATCATGAATCGCCCTGATACGGCTTTCAGTAGCGGATATGTTCTCTGGGCTTGCATCGGTATTCATGTAAACAACTACATCAAAGATTTCCGGCCAAGTCGATGTAAAGTTATTGAGGCCATAAGCAAACCAAGTAAAGGCGCCAAAAAGCGCTAATGCCATCGCTGCAGTACTCACAGCGGCAAGCGCCACCAGAATATTTCTGCGAAGACTAACAAATGATTCTTCAATTAGGAATATTAATCTATCGACAATCGTACGCATAAGAACTTTTTTGTTCGTCCCTTGTAACTATCCCATGGTCAAGCTCGATAACACGTTTTAGCATCCGATCTACCATTAGAGAATCGTGGGTGGCAACAACAATGGTAGTGCCGCGGATATTGATCTGATTGAGAATTTGCATAATGTCCCAGGAAGTATCAGGGTCGAGGTGGCCGGTTGGCTCGTCAGCTAAAAGCAAAACGGGATTGTTTGCGATTGCTCGAGCAATGGCCACACGCTGAATTTCACCGCCGGAAAGCTCGTTCGGGTAAGCATTCGCCTTCCTGGTTAAACCTACTCGTTCTAACACTTCATCCACACGGGGACGAACCTCTTTGGCGGGGATACCGATAACGCGTAACGCATAGGCGATGTTCTCCCACACGCGCTTATTCGGCAGTAAAGCATTATCTTGTGGAATAATTCCCATTTCACGGCGAAGATAAGGGATTCTACGCGCGTTCATGCTCGTGTAATCATGCCCATTTACACAAATAGAGCCTTCTCTAGGTTGGACTTCACACGTGAGTAGTTTGATGAGTGTTGACTTCCCTGCACCGGTTGACCCGACGAGAAAAACGAACTCACCTTTTTCTATTGTAAGACTGACAGAGGTGAGCGCCACCATATGATTGGCAAAGACGACACTCACTTTATTTAAGCCTACCATCCCGATCCCTCACACGCCCCTTATGAACTAAATTATGTCACGGGGACTCTGCTTTGTCAATTCAAATTTCGAAGGTTCGAGGTTAGTATCGTCCTGAATTTGATGATTACAGATTAAGCTGCGAAATTTAAGAACTCTTCTTGGCCCGATAAATAATAACTTCGCACGGTGCAGAACGAAGCAGACTGACGATACGTGGAGTGACATCGTGTGAAGGATCGATGACGGTTGGAATAGTGACTACTAATGTCTCGATATTAAGTTCATTTGCCAACCGCACCAAAGTTTCCGACCAATCACGAGTGCGTTGAACGTGACGGATCACTGCGACCCCCTGCTTTGGCTAATCGTTCAACATCTTCTAAGGCTAAGCGAGCATGAGCTTCCTTTTCTGGAAGGGGCGCTCCTATGGGGAGGGCGCGGGGGATTTCTATACAATAAATCAAGTGTACAGGCGCCTTACGATAATTGGCTATCATGCAGGACAGCCGAAGGGCTTGATACTCATCATCCTTAGAATCACTGATTGATAACAGTAGGCCATGAGTGGTAGACGGCAACATCTCCTTCTCAGTCTCCTCGCTTAAATGGAGAGAAGCGCGTGCCGCATCGACACTATCGGCAATCGGAAGCTGACTACGAACACCCGGCACTTGAGTAAGCGCTTCACGCACCTTCTCCGGAACCTTCGCCACTATGATGCGTGCATTTTTGGAAACGATATAATTGAGAGCATCGCGGAAGGTTTCAACTCCCTCGATTGTGACCGCATCTTCGTTCAATTGTCCGCAATCAATCACAATACCACTGGGATGCCGCTTAAGCAACAACGTCGCAGCGGTTCGGATAGTCTCCCAATAATTTTGTGTCAATGAACCTGACAGGACTAATACGTCTTCTTTAGCTTCTACTATCATGTCTCTAGAAAATACCTCACATTGGTGACAATTACATTTTTTCTCGAAGACAAAGCAAGTTTTATTTGGAAGGCAGCATTCTCATGTAGTATGCTCTGCCACCAATGTCTCGGAACATATTCGGGAACAATTACGGTGATAACATGCCCCGGATGCTCTCTCAAAGCCTCATCGACATATTCAAGTACCGGCCTAATAAGAGAACGATAATCCGATTCGAGAATAACAAGGTGGATATCCGGTGCGAATGTATCCCAATCCTTACGCATTTTTTCAAGGCGTTGGGGATCGGAATTAATATTAACGTGTACTCCTCGACAGTCTAAACCGATCGAGCGCGCATATTCCAAGGCGGGCAAAATGC